>JASHUI010000520.1:0-7877 GCA_030040095.1 Streptosporangiaceae bacterium
AACCCCCGCAACCACCCCGCCAAACCCGCCACCCGCACCACCAAACCCCCGAACGTCACCACCCGCCCCCCGCACACCACCGCCACAGCATCCGGCGGCTGCCCCGCCAGCCCCTCGACCAGGTCCGCCACCGTTCCCGCCGGCTCCTCGCGGGCGGTGTCATTCCAGTCATGCAGAAGCTGGCGCCGCTCGGCCTCGGCCAGAATCTCGGCCCGCCATACATGGTCGTCCGGGTCCGCACTGGCCATCCAGCCGAGGACCCGCATGCAGCGATCGCTTATATCCCGGGCCGCGCCGGCATCATGGAAATCGGGATTTACATCGACGGAAACCAGCATGCTGCCGTCGGCCGATCCATCATGGATGGCGATTCTCACGTCGTCGATGGGCCCGCTGGAGAGATTGTGTGCTATCGCGGCGCGCTCGCCAAAGTTCAACGAATGTCCGAACGACATGATATTGACGACGAGACCGAACAAGACCCTGCCGTCGGCCAGCCTCAGGTCCTGGCGAATGTCCTCGTACCTGTAACGCTGATGACGCATGGCGTCACGGATGGCCGCCGAGGCCTGCCGCGTCAGATCCTTGACCGACGTGTCAGGGGCTATCGCCAGACGAATCGGAAGGGTATTGGTCGTCATACCAGGCGTCATGTGCTGGCGCGTGCCCAGCCTGCCGGGAACGGGCAGGCCGAGCACGATATCTCCGGCCGCGGTACTGCGACCGAAATAGACCGCCACCGCCGCGACGAGCAGCCGCGCGGCGGTCGTCTTCAGTCGCCGGGCGGCCTGTCTCAGGCCCGCGACGACGTCGGGAGGGACGTTCCTCGCGTCGCGCAGCGGCGTCCGGGGCACCTTGGGTCGCTGCGAGCCGCCGAGGCCGGTCACGTCGGGGAAGTCGGCCAGGACGTCGAGCCAGAACGCCCGGTCAAGGCCGAATTCGGCCGAGGCACGGTAGGAGTTCTCGGCGTCGATCAGCGCATAAAACGGCTCCGGAGCCGGCTCCGGCAGCGTGCGGCCTGCCAGCAGGCACGTGTAGGCCTGCGCCACTTCGGCGGCGAAGACCCAGGCGCTGAACCCGTCGGCCGCTATGTGGTGCACACGCTGGTACCAGAAGTACCGCCGCGGCCCCACCCGGAAGACGGCGCTGGCGAACAACGGGCCGTGCCTCAGGTCAACCGGGCTCCGCAGGTCCGACCGCATGCAGTCCTCCGCGAGGGCGCCCGGGTCGGTCGCGGCGGATACGTCGATGACGGGTAATGCCCAGTCGGCCGGCTCGTCCAGGCACTGCCGGGCCTCGTCGCCATGCCCGGTGAATCGAAGGCGCGCGGCCTCGGCATTGGCCAGGCTATGTCGCAGCGCGGCCTCGAACAGATCCAGATCAAGATCGTCGAGTATTTCCAGGTACTGGCCTATGTTAAAGGCCGGGTTCTCGGGGCCGAGTTGCTGCGCATACCAGATACCGAGCTGGCCAGCCATCAGCTCCCGGTGTTCAATTCCAGATCCGGGCATCTTCGGAAATGTCAGCCCTCCGGTGCAGGCGCAACCGTTGTCAGCGCCAGGGCTCCCGGGCATTCGCAGGGGCCAGCGAGACCTCGCCAATCACTTGGTCAGCGCGGCAAGGATGCGACATTGTTTGGTTTACCGGTTCGGATCCGACGTTCAGGACAGTAACAGACCGCCCACATGCTGGCCAGATTGCCCGTAAGGCGCGCGACACGGCGACGACGCGGGAGCGAAGGAGGTCCCGGCGCATGATCGCAGGCCCGGCAGCATTGAGGCTACGCCTCGCCGACACGGTCACCCGCCAGCAAATCAAGCCGGGGACGGTCCGGCGGATCCTTCCGTACGTGAAGCCCTACCGGTGGACCCTGGGCCTGGTTCTCATCGTCACCTCGCTCGACGCCGCCATCACGGTGGCGAATCCGCTGATGCTCGGGCTCATCATCGACAAGGGCATCCTGCCGCGGCGGGTCGCGGTGGTGGTGGCGCTGTCGCTGACGATCGCAGGCCTGGCACTGCTCGATGCCCTGGCCAACTACCTGCAGTCCTGGGCCTCCGCCCGGGTCGGCCAGGGACTCATCTACGATCTGCGCACCGAGGTGTTCGCGCACGTCCAGCGGCAGTCGCTGGCCTTCTTCACCCGGTCGCAGACGGGGTCGCTGGTCAGCAGGCTGAACACCGACGTCGTGGGCGCTCAGCAGGCGGTGACCACGCTGCTGTCCCAGTCCGTCTCCACGGTGCTGACCTTGATCCTGGTGCTCGCCGCGATGTTCTACCTCTCCTGGCAGATCAGTCTCATAGCGCTGGTGCTGTTCCCGGTCTTCGTGTTCCCGGCCAAGCTGATCGGGAAGCGGCTGCAGCGTCTCACCAGGGAGGAGATGCAGCTCGACGCCGAAATAGGCTCGCTGATGAACGAGCGGTTCAACGTGGCAGGGGCGATGCTCGTCAACCTGTACGGGCGGCCGGAGGAGGAGGCCGACCAGTTCGCCAGTCAGGCCGCACGGGTCCGCGACATCGCGACGCTGACATCGGTGTACGGGCGCACGATCTTCATCTCCATCACGCTGTTCTCCTCGCTCGTCCTGGCGCTGGTGTTCGGGCTGGGCGGCGACCTGGTCATCAGCCACGCGATCCAGATCGGCAGCCTGGTGGCCCTGGTCACCCTGATGGGCCGGCTCTATGGCCCGATCAATCAGCTGTCCAACATGCAGGTGGGCGTCCTCGTCGCCCTGGTGAGCTTCGACCGGGTATTCGAGTTGCTGGACCTGAAGCCGCTGGTGGCCGACCGGCCCAGCGCCCGCGCGATGCCGGCCCGGCCGCCCTCGCCCGAGGTGGAGTTCGACCGGGTCGGGTTCCGTTACCCGGCGCCGGGCGCCGTGTCGCTGGCCTCGCTGGAGTCGGTGACGCTGCCCGCGCCCGAGCCCGGCGACGACGCCCTGGTCCTGAGCGAGGTGAGCTTCCGGGCCCCGGCCGGCAAGCTGACGGCACTGGTCGGCCCCTCCGGCGCGGGCAAGACCACCATCACCCACCTGGTGCCGCGCCTCTACGACCCCGGCGCGGGCACGGTGCGGATCGGCGGCCACGACATCCGCGACCTGACCTTGCGGTCGCTGCGCGACACCATCGGCGTGGTTACCCAGGACGCGCACCTGTTCCACGACACGATCAGGGCCAACCTGCGGTACGCGCGGCCGGACGCCGACGAGCAGGAACTGATCGCCGCCTGCCGGGCGGCCCGGATCTGGGACCTCATCTCCTCGCTTCCCGGCGGCCTGGACACCGTGGTCGGCGACCGCGGTTACCGCCTGTCCGGCGGGGAGAAGCAGCGGATCGCGCTGGCCAGGCTGCTGCTCAAGGCGCCCTCGGTCGTCGTTCTCGACGAGGCCACGGCGCACCTGGACTCGGAGTCCGAGGCGGCGGTGCAGCGCGCGCTCAAGACCGCGCTCGCGGGCCGGACCTCGCTGGTCATCGCGCACCGGCTGTCCACCATCCGCGAGGCCGACCAGATCCTGGTCATCGACGAGGGCCGGGTCCGTGAGCGCGGGACGCACGACGAACTGCTCGCCTCAGGCGGGCTGTACGCGGAGCTGTACCGGACCCAGTTCGCCGGGCAGGCGGCGGGCGCCGGCGGAACGGCGGGAACGGCCTGACGCGGACCGGCTCCGGCGCGGGCTGCGACGACGAGGAGGCGAGGACCCGGTGCGTTACAGCTTGCTTTTCTTCGCCAACCACGACTCAGGGAACGCCATCGAGCGGTATGACCTGCTGGCGCGCTCGGCGCAGTTCGCCGACGCGCACGGGTTCGAGGCCATCTGGGTTCCGGAACGCCACTTCCACCCCTTCGGCGGCGCGTTCCCGAACCCGGCACTCGCGGCGAGCGTCGTGGCCGCGACGACGACGCGGGTGAGAATACGCGCCGGAAGCGTGGTCATTCCGCTGCATGACGTGCTCACGGTGGCCGAGGACTGGTCCGTGGTCGACAACGTCTCGTCGGGCCGGGTGGACATCTCCTTCGCCAGCGGGTGGAACTCCGACGACTTCGTGCTGGCCCCGGACAGGTACCGGGACCGCCGCGACATCACGCTGCGCATGGCGAGGGAATTCGACCAGCTATGGCGGGGCGAGAGTCTCAGGCGGACCAACGGCGAGAAGGAGGCGGTGGACATCCGGATATACCCGCGCCCGGTTCAGCCGAGGCCGGGCTACTGGCTCACGTGCACGGCCGCGGCGGAGCGATTCGCCGAAGCGGGAACCGGCGGGTTCAACGTGCTGACGGCCCTGCTCTTCCAGACGCCCGCCGAGCTGCGGGACAAGGTCCTTGCCTATCGCGCGGCGCGGGCCGGCCGCGCGGCCGCCGACGGTGATGGCCAGGTGACGCTCATGCTGCACACCTATCTGGGCCGGTCGGTCGAGGAGGTGCGCGACGCCGTCCGGGAGCCGTTCACGCGGTATCTGGAGTCGTCCGCCTCCCTGTGGCAGAACCGCCGGGCAGACCTTGGCAGCCAGGATGAGCGGAGCAGGAAGAGGCTGCTGGGGTTTGCGTTTCAGCGGTACTTCAAGACGGCCGCGCTGTTCGGCACCGTCGAGTCGTGCCGTCCGCTCGTGCGGCAGCTCGCCGCGGCCGGGATAGACGAGATCGCCTGCCTGATCGATTTCGGCCTCGGCAACGACCTCGTTCTGCGCGGCCTGGGCGAGATAGCGCGGCTGGCCGCCGACGGGTGAGCCCGGGGCTAACGCCCGTGGTCACGGCCGGACAGTTCCTGCTCGATGAGCCTGACCAGCTCCGGCAGGGACTCGAGCTCGTACACGTCCTCGTCGTCCAGGGCGACCCGGCACGTCTTCTCCAGGGAGTTGACGATCCGGACCAGCTTCATCGAGTCCAGGCCGGACAGATCCCACAGCGCGGCCTCGGGACTCACCATGTCCGCCGGGCAGCCGAGCTCGGCCGCCACGGCGGCCCGTACCGCCTCGCTCACCGTCAGATGCGGGTCAGGCACGTCCTTGCTCCCTCCGCTCCGGTGCCGGCTGCCCGGCCAGCAGGAGCGCGCGCACTTTGGCCCGCTGGATCTTCCCGCTGCTGGTCCGCGGCAGCGATCGCGGCGGCATCAGGTGAACCGCGACGTCCAGCAGCCCGAGGTTCCTGGAAACCTCGGACCTGATCACGGCCGCGAGCGACCTGCGCGCATCATGGTCGTCGTCGCTGGCCTCCGCGACAATGGCGATGCGTTCGCCGGCCGCGGACTCGGCCGCGACGGCGGCGCAGTGCCCGCGATAGACGCCGGGGAGATCGCGCACGATCGCCTCGGCATCCTCGGCGAAGTAGTTCACGCCGCGAATCACGATCGCGTCCTTGCTCCGGCCGGCTATGTAGAGCTCGCCGCGGCGAAAAAAGCCGATGTCGCCGGTGCGCAGCCAGCCGTCCGCCGTGAAGAGGCCGGCGTCCTGCCGGCCGTGGTATCCCCCGGTCACCGAGGCGCCGGTGATCTCGATCTCGTTCACGACGCCCTCGGCCCCGCCGTCCCCGGCCACGCGAACCCGCATGCCGGGAACGGGGCGGCCGACGCCGACCAGTGGCCAGGCATCCGGCACCCCCGGCCCGGTCACCACCGCCCGGGAGGCGGACCGGAGGCTTTGCCGGTCCACCCACGCGATGACCGGCTCCCTCTCCAGCGGGGGAAACGTCACGGCGAGCGTGGCCTCCGCCATCCCGTACACCGGCGCCATGGCCCCGCGCCGGAATCCGTGACCGCTGAAAAGGTCGCAGAAACGCTCGACGGTGCTCGCGCTGACCGGCTCGGAGCCGTTGAAGGCCAGACGCCAAAGGGACAAATCAAGCCCATCGGGCGTATCGCCCGCGGCCTCGATCAGGTAATCGAAGAAGAAATTCGGCCCGGCGGACGCCGTGCATTTGCGGCCGGCGAACTCGGCCAGCCATTCTCTCGGCCGTCGCACGAAGTCCGCCGGCCGCCAGAGAACGACCTTGCCGCCCGTGGCCAGGCAGCTGAGCGCCGATATCAGTCCCATGTCGTGGAAGAGCGGAAGCCACAGCCCGAGAATGTCGGCGGCCGTCGCGGCCGAGGCGCGCGCGATGGCATCCAGGCCCGCCATGACATTCCGGTGCGTCAGCACCACGCCCTTGGGCGACGACGTGCTGCCCGACGTGTACTGGATCAAGGCCGCGGATCCGGCCGGATCGGCGAGCTCCGGCCCGGTGCCCGGCAGTTCGTCCTCGTCGAGCAGGATCGCGGGCAAGGTCGTGGCGGCGCCGCGCTGACGTCGCAGCAGCCGCAGCACCCGGCGGCTCACGACGATGTGCCGCATTCCCGAGTCGGCCGTTACCCGGCTCAGGTGCGCCAGGAAACCCTGCATTCCCATCGCCTGCGGCACAGGCAGCGGCACCGCCACGCCGCCGGCGTACATCGCGGCGAACAGGGCCCGGAAAAAGCCCGTGTCATTATCCATGATCAGGCCCACGCGATCGCCGGGACGAACGCCATGGCGGCGCAGGTCCCGCGCCGTCCGCCTGCTCAGTTGCAGCACGAAGGAAAGCGGCATCTCCCGGCCGTCGCCGCCGCTGATAATCGCCGGGTGACCCGGGCCCGCCGCGGCCTGCTCCATCAGCTCGGTCAGGCTGGCAGGCATTATTCCTATTTCCTACGTATGCGGCGTCGGCGCACGTGTTCAACTGGTATTGCGTCAGCAGTTGAACGCGCTACCACCTGCGTCACCGGGGAGAAAGCCACGGGGCGAGGCAGGTGTCCACCAGCCCGACGACTTCGCGGGGCCAGTCGTACAGGTAGAAGTGGCCGCCCGTGACCCGGTGAACATCCACCTGGTGCCGGCTGGTGAGCTGCCAGGGCGCCACCTGGTCCCAGGTGACCTCCGGGTCGTCCGTCGGCCAGATGACGCTCACCGGCATGTCGAGGGCGGGTGGCTCCTTGACCAGGTACCGCGCTAGCGCGAGGTTATCGGCCTTCAGTGCGGGCAGCGTCAGCGCCCGGAATTCCGGGTCGGCGAGCAACTCGGCGGTGTCTCCCCCGTCCCGCTCGAACATGGCCAGCAGCGGAGCGTCTTCGTCGTTCACGGCGAGTTCCGGGTAGCCCACCGACGGCGCCCTGGCCGCGGAGACCAGCAGCCCGGCCAGCTCGATCGACGTCTCGTGCCGCAGGCGGAGGGCGATCTCGAAGCCCAGCAGAGCGCCCATGCTGTGCCCGAACAGCACGACCCGGGACAGGCCCGCGTCCAGGAGCGCCGGGCACAATCCGGATGCGAGCTCCTCGATGGTCCCGGCCAGGGCTTCGCGCAGCCGGGACTGTCGTCCCGGATAACGTGCCCCGAGCACCCGGACGCCCGCCGCCGACGCCCGGGCGAGCCCGTAGAAGAAGCTGGCGTTACCCCCCGCGTAGGGCAGGCACACCAGCGTGACCGGCGGGACGCCCGGGTCCGGGTTCGCAATGGCGAGGGGCTGCAGCCACAAGGCCGAGCGTGCCGTCACCGGCCGGCGGGGTTCCGCTCGGCCGTTGCCGCACCGGGAGGCATCACAAAGGCAGCGGCCACAACACCGAGCTTAGACATGCTCGGCCATGGTCACCAGCGGGCGCCGCCGCGCGCCCGGACGCTGGTGCCACCGCGCCTGCCGAGGTTAGGCTCCAGCCCGGTATGCGGCATCAGGGCTGGCGACATGTGCCGCCCGACCGGACGTCCCTGAGCGCCAAGGAGACTCGGGTGTTGGACGTGCGTCTGTGTCGTTCCGCGAACCTGATGGACGACGTCGCCCGCTGCGTCAGCGAACCCGGTTCCGCATCGCCGCTGCCGGTGGCGGACTCCCCGGCCGGCCGCCGCCTGGTCGAGCGGCTGGTCGAGCGGCCGGACCGG
>JASHUI010000521.1:0-11703 GCA_030040095.1 Streptosporangiaceae bacterium
TGCCGCAGTATCCGGGCATCGGATAGCGCAGCATGGTGAGGGCTAGCGACTCGTGATCCCCTGGAGCGGTCACCTCCATTCTGGCGGTCGCCTAGCTGCCGGTCACGGAGTGCTTTCGTTCGCCTCAGGCATTCCGAACGGGACGGCGCGCGTATGCACAACCCGGTTGCAACGGTCCATGGACGCGCACAGCCGCCGATCTGCACGGCTTTCGAGCGCGGGCCCTCTGTGATCGTGCTCGTGCGTATCGGGATGTTCTGGCGCTGGGGTCCGCAGGTGCTGACCGATAATCTGCGCACTGCGCTTCACGCCGCTGGCCGGGCTGCCGTCGGCCTGTTTGGCATCGGCTCCGGCGCGTGGACAATCACCCGGCGGGGAGGCCATGCTTTGCCCGTGGCGGACGAGGGATCATCGGGCCAGCCAGTTCTGCGTGTCATGCGGGTGCTGCTCGGCGCGGGCACGGTATTGGTGTTCGCGGCTGGCACTCAGCTGTACGTGCTCAGTGCGCATACAGACCGGTATTTCGCGTGGTCCATCGCCAACCCGCTGACGGCGGCCACCATCGGCGCTTTCTACTACGGCGCGGTGGCGATCGCCGGCCTGTCCACGCTTGCACGGCGGTGGGACCGGGCCCGGGTGGGCGTGCCTGGCATCGCGGTCTTCCTCTGGCTGACAATCGCCGCCTCGCTTGCCCACCTCACGGTGTTGCATCTGCATAGCCGCGGGCTCGCGCCGCGGACGGCCGCGATTGCCTGGCTGGTCATCTACATCGCCGACCCGCCGCTGTTCCTGCTGGCCTACGTGCTGCAACTGCGGGCCGGCGGCCGTGATCCGGCCAGGCCTGCTCCGGCGCCTGCCTGGCATCGGTGGGCGTGCGCCGTCCTGGCCGTCCCCGTCCTGGTGGCTGGCGTCGGGCTGTTCGCCTTTCCTGGCCCCGGAGCCCGTCACTGGGCCTGGCCCCTCCCGCCGATCGCGGCGCAGGCACTGGCGGCATGGCTGATCGCCCTGGCGCTGCTGCTGTGCTCGGTGGCCAAAGAAGGTGACCTGCTGCGCAGCCGGCCAGCGACCACCGGAATGGTGGCCTTTGCCGTACTCCAGCTGGTCGCGCTGGCCCGGTACCCGCACGCGGCGCACGGCGCGGCGGCCATCGCCTGGATCGTCCTTCTCGCCGCCGTCGGCGTGCTGGGCGGCTACGCGCTAGCCCGGCTGCCCGCAGCCCTGCGCGGATCCGCAGGCGACCGGGCACCCAGCCCCAGCGGTGCCCGTTGACCTTGCCCAGCCGGACTGCGGAGGCCGGGACATGGGGAGGCCGCGCGGCAGGGGCGGGCGGATGGGTCAAGCAGCCTGGGTGCTTGCTGATCCGTCCGGGCCGGGTTCGGGGACTCGGGCCGGGGTGACGTCGAGGCCGAGGGACCTGGTCTGGTCGTTCTAGTGCAGTACAGGTTGCCGTCATGGAACATGCGATCGCCGGCGGGATGCACGAGTAACTTTCTCTGGGGCAAGATGTATCTAGCCAGGCCACTGCTGCGCTACGGAAGGGCCATCCGATGCATGTCCGGCTGCGTCCCGGCGGGCACGGTGACGCCACGGTCTGCGGGCAGATCTGCTATGAGGCCTTCGGCGCGATCTCCAGCGCTCATGGATTCCCAAACGACTTTCCATCGGCAGAGGCTGCCACCAGGTTGCTGTCGGGCCGGTTCATGCACCCGGGTTTCTACGCAGTAGTCGCCGAAGCAGACGGCACTGTCGTGGGCAGTAATTTCATGGACGAAAGATCGCCCGTCGTGGGTGTGGGGCCGCTCAGCGTCGCACCCGAAGTGCAAGACCGTGGCATCGGGCGGATTTTGATGCAAGACGTATTGAGACGCGCAGCCGACCGGCAGGCACCGGGTATACGTCTCCTTCAAAACACATACCACAATCGATCGCTCTCCTTGTACGCGAAGCTCGGATTTCGGGTGCGTGAACTTGTCGCTTGCGTGCAAGGTCCGCCAGTCCGCACTGCCATGCCGGGTTATCGTGTCCGGGCTGGGACTGCTGCCGATATTGCTGATTGCGGCGCATTGTGTACGCAAGTGCACGGGTACGACCGGAACGGCGAGGTCATTGATTCAGTCGCCAGCGGCACCTGCCTCGTGGTGAAGCGTGACGGCCACCTCAGCGGCTACAGCACCGGCCTTGCCTTCGACGCCCACAGCGTCGGTGAAACCAACCAGGACCTGAAGGCGCTCATAGCCTCGGCTGACGAGTTTGCAGGCCCCGGCATCCTCGTGCCGACCTCCAACCCAGATCTGTTCAACTGGTGCCTCGCCAGCGGCCTGCGCGTAGTCGAGTTGCTATCACTCATGACGGTTGGCTTCTATAGCCAGCCACAGGGGTCGTGCCTGCTCTCGATCCTGTATTGAACCACCTAGGCCTAGGTGGTCCACCCCGGCCCAGGGTTATATCAGAGGAGCGTCTCGGCGTGCTGTTTGCGGAGTCCCAGTGATTTCAATACTCAGACCGCCGTCTTCGCGAATCAGTTGGATGAATCAAGACTTCGAGGCATGTTCGATGAGTACCAGCAAATGAGCGCGCGCGAGGCAGCAGTGCCGAACCGCGAAGTCGTGGTGGGAGACCAGCACTCGTGACGCACTCGGGTCTGTGGTGGCGCGTGGCTTGCAGAGCGCTGTGGCCTGCGGGCAAGCCCGGCCGGCGGGGATCGGCTGGGCTAGGATCCCGGCCAGCGCGTCTGGTGCTTGGTCGGGCGTTGTGATGTGGATCTGCGCCGCGCTACCGTCCCTGCAGGAGAGGCCGGCGCGAGGGGCGTGCCGGGCGAGATCTGCGCGCGGGTTGCGCAGCAGCCGAGGAGGGGATGCCTTGTGAGCGTGCTTGTCGTGGGCAAGTTCCGCGGTGACACCGCGACGTTCCGGCAGGCGCTGGCCGACCGGGCCAGCGAGTTCGCGAAGATTGGCGAGCAGGCCAGGGCCGCTGGCGGAATCCACCACCGCTTCGGGATTGGCGACGGCTTCGTGGTCATCGTGGATGAGTGGGAGTCCGCCGGCCACTTCCAGCAGTTCTTCGCCAACCCCGAGTTGCAGGCGTTCACCGGCTCGGTCGGAGCCGAGCCCGGACCGCCCGAGCTCACCATCGCCGAGGGCATCACCTCGCCAGACCAGTACTAGCGGGCGCAGGTTCAGGGTTTCCCGGGAGGCCGGCGTCAGCCTGGCCGGGCAGCATAGCCTGGCCGGCCAGGCTGATACGTACACGGCAATGCCGGAGCGCTTGCCGACTGGCCGCAGCCTCTGGCCGGAACCTTTGTGCTCGGCAAGAGCCGCGCCATCCCGCGGAACTCGGCTGTCGTCAAGACCTGGCCTGGGACCTGCGCGCCCAGACCGGCCGGCTCGCCAAGTCCGCGTCAACGGCACAGCCCGTATGCCCGTTGACCGCGCTGGTCATGCCGCGGATTGTGTGCGGGTTACCCCTCGAGCCCCGCGTGGCACCGAGGGTTGAGGTTGTCAGCTGAGCTGGCGACGCAGCGCGTCGAGATCGCCCAGAACCCAGGCACTGGTAAGCCACCGCTCATCTGCGGTGAAAAAGGCTGCTCCCGCGTATTCGAATCGCCGCTGCGTTGCCGGCAGCCCCAGCAGTGGCCCGGTATGCGTGCCGGTGAAACGAAGCCGTGCCGCCGCCCGCCCGCCATCACACACCAGCTCCGCGATCTCGTTGTGAAAATCGGCAGAGCCTGCGCGTACCAGGTCCCGGTACCGCCGCCAGCCCTGCCGTCCCGAAGTCTGCTGCCCCAGCGACCCGCGGAAGGTAAATCCCGGGCTGAGCGTGCCCTCGACCGCCGAATCATTCCACCGGTTCCACAACTCGCCGTAGAACCTCTCGGTCAGCACGCCGATAGAGACCACCACCTGCACATCGTGGCCGCTACTGAGTAAGTAGTCCAGCCGGAGCGTCGCCGAACGCGCGCTCATGCCGCGTTGGAGAGCGCGATCTCGGCAGTTGTGCCTTCCCGCAAGATCGAATCTGGCTAGCTGACAGGAGCGCTTGGCCGCCCAGGCAGCCGCAGCCACATCGAGTGACGATGAGTGCGCTCGCCGAGCCGCCCCGGCTCTTTCAGCGGGGTCGGGCAGTCCCCGGGCGGAGCTGGCCCGCGGTTACCTGCGGCGGCCGATAACCCAGGCGGTTGTGGCCCATGCTGCCGCTGTCCAGGCGGTGAGTACCGCGTAGGAGGCGGCGACGTTGTGGACCAGGCCGTTTGTCACGCTCGCCCGCAGGATCTGTGCCAGGTGGTAGATGGGCAGGACACGATGCGCGTCGGCTAGCCATCCCGGGAGCTGGGTGATCGGGAATACCACGGGGGAGAACAAGAGGACGACGAAGATCAGCGCGTTGACGATCACGTTCGTTACCAGGGGGTTCTTGATGGCCAAGGCCATGCCGAACCCCAGCGATGTGGCCATGAGCGATGCCAGCACGAACGCGGGCACGGCCATCGGTGACAGGCTCAGGTGGAGTCCGTAGCGCCAGGTGGCGAGGGCCAGGGTGAGGACTATCCCGGGAATGGTCATGGCCGTGTACACGGTGAACGTCGAGGCCACGGCGGCCGATCGGGGTGCCGGAAGGGACCAGATGAAGTCCCAGGTCCCGGTTGCCTTCCGCTCGGTCACCATGGATGTGACTCCGATCAATGCGGCCGTGATCACGCCGAGGGCGGGCGCGCCGCTGACGATGAACAAGGCCGCCCTTGGGGAGAGGCTGGGCCCGAGGTAGAAGCCGTAGATGATAGCCATTCCGGCGCCGAACAGGACCTGTGTCAGCAGGAACATTGGCAGCCAGGTCCGCTGCGAGGCAACGTCGAACCGGAGCATGGCCAGGTAGCTCGACAGCCAGTGACCAGGCCCGCGCCGGACGCTCGCCAAGGGGGTGCCCGGCTCGCTGCCAGCTGCGCTCATGGCCTACCTCCGGTGCCCGACAGCCCACGCCGCGATGAGCCCGGATATGACGGCCCACGCTGCCACCACGAGGCAGGCGCGTCCCACGCCGCTAGCCATGCCGCTGACCAGCGCCGAGCGCATGATCGTCGCCATGGGGCCAAACGGCAGCCACCGGTTCACCTGCGCCAGCCAGCCCGGCAACTGCCCCGCGGGGAACATGACCGGGCTGAACCCGAACATCACGAAGATCAGCGACACGCTCACCAGGCGAGCGATCATGGGGACCGTGATGGCGTGGGCTACCGCGAAGCCCATGAGAAACCCCGTCACGCTCACCGCGAGGACGGCGGGAACGACCGCAGGCGTGGCGTCGAGGTGAAGGTGGTACCTGGCCACCCCGGTGCCGAGCGTCAGGACAACAGCGGGAAGCGCTGTGATCAGCGTGACCGTATACCAGGCCAGTGCCATCACGCTGCGCGGGGCCGGCAGCGACTGCAGGAACTCATAGCTCCCCGCCGCCCGCTGGTCGGCCACGATCTGCGGCTCGAAGATCAGCCCGGCAGTGATGAGATTCACCACCGGGAGCCCGGTCACCACGAAGGTCGCGGCCGCCTGGGATATGTGATGGAACAGCAGCCCGATCCCCACGGCGAACCCGGCGCCCTGCAGGATGAGGACGCAGGCGAGGATCGGCAGCTGCAGCCGCAGATCTGCCAAGTCCCACACCAGCATCCGCCGGTACCTGTGCAGCCAGTACCGCAGCCCGCGGCGGGCCACCGGCAAGCGGAGCCGCTCCGCATCGGCGGGAGCGGGCGCGGCGGGAGCCATCCTCAGCCCGCTTCGTCGCCATCGGCGGAGCCGTGACCGGTCAGCTGAATGTAGGCGTCCTCCAGCGACGTGGCACTCAGCGCATACTCCTCCGCGACACCAGTCCCGATCAGCTCCTGCGCCCACCCGATGGCGCGCGGCGCCTCGACGTCGTCGATGACGGCCATGAGGGTATGGCCAACTCGTGCCGAGCGCCTGACGAACCGAGGCGGCTCCGAGACGTCGCGGCCGGGAGCGAGCATCAACTGAAGCCGCAGGTGCCCACGGTCATTCGCCTTCATCGACGACGGCGTGCCCTCAGCCACAAGCCGGCCGTTGTCGATGATGGCCAGCCGGTCCACCGCCTTCTCGGCTTCCAGCACGTTGTGAGTGACCAGCAACACCGCGACGCCAAGGTTCCCCAGCTGGCGAATCTGGCCCCATAGCATCCTGCGGCGCAGCGGATCCACGTCATTGGTGGGCTCGTCCAGGATCACCACACGCCCCGGGCACACCGTGACCATGGCAAACCCGACCAGGCGCTTCACCCCGCCGGACAGCCCGATCCCCCGCTTGTCCCGCCACTCACCGAGGTCGAGCGCCTCGATCAGCTCGTCCGCCCGGCGCGCCACCGCGACCGGGTCACCGCCCCGGACGCGCCCGCACAGCACGATCGCCTCCCGGGCCCCGAACGAATCGATGGGAACCTGAGCCTGAGGCAGATACGAGCACAGCTGACGCGCCGCGGCAGGGTCGGCCACCAGGTCATACCGGCCGAGCGTGATCTGCCCCGACGTCGGCTTGAGCAGGCCGATGACCTGCTTCACCAGCGTGGTCTTTCCGGCACCGTTCGGACCGAGCAGCCCGTACACCTCGCCGGGCTCAACATGCAGGCAGATCGCATCATTGGCCCGCACGCCGTTCGGGTAGACCTTCGTGACGTCCACAGCCCGAAACGTCCAGTCCTGTACCGGCCCGGGATAAGCACTAGCAGGAAGACCGGGGGAAACATCACCAGCGCCCGCGAGGAGCTGCCGGCGCTCCGGCCCAGCGACCTCGGCCATCGGCCACATCCCCTCCGGCACGAAGATCAGAGCTGCCACGCTTAGTGTGACTCTGGCAGGCCCCACACGGCAGGGACCTTGGTCCCGGGCCGTACGCGTAGGCGCTGCCAGCCCGGAGCCCTCCCTAGTCGGCGTTCGGCTTGCCCTGATAACGGGACAATGCAGTTCGAGTCGGCGATGGCCGCTGCCATCGAAGTTCGACAAAATATGTCAAGCAATGGATGACTATGCGTTCAAACAACGCCCGCTATTCGGCATGAGCGCACGTTCCGGGGATATGCTGAGATTAGCCATTTCGGACGCGGCCGCTGGGATGGTGACACTGGTGTCTTGCGCACTGGCCGCGACATCGTCCGAGGGCACGCGAGGTCGGATGGCTAAACCGAAATCCAGAGCCCAGAGCCCAGAGTCCCGGGCGCGGTACAGCAGCAGTACCGCAACAACAGTCGGTACAGGATGCCCGGTATGTGCTCGGGCTGGCTTGGTCCTGGGTGAGGGCTGCCGGTGTGGCCTGCGGGCTGTAGCACGCTGAGGATGGCTGCGGGTCCGCTGACCAGGAAGAATTGGCCATTCGTCGGGCGCGGGCAGATTCACGCTGAGACGAGTGGGCGGGCGTGGGCTGGGTGCAAAGCAGTGCTGGGCGTGCGTTGGCCGTTGCCGCGCTGGCAAGGAGTCAGAAAGGCACCTGGCATCCAGCGTCCGTAATGGTCCCTGGTCATTTCGTGGCTGGCAGGGCAGGGGCGAAGAAGTCCGTGAGCAGCTCGCTGACACGCTCTGGTTCGTCGTGATGGACCCAGTGCGAGGCGTCGGCCAGGCGCTCGACGCGGTCGAGGTTGGGCACATCGTCGTGGTCGGGCTCGGCTAGTTCATCGCCGAGGTAGCGATCCCGCTGTCCCCAGATGACCAAGGTCGGGGCCTCGATCGGACGAAGCGCCGATTCGGCCTGCTTGGGCGGGGTTCGCACCGAGGACCGGTAGTAGTTGATCATCCCGGTCGCCGCCCCCGGCTGCGACCACGCCTGGACGTAGCGATCGATCTCCTCCGCCGTGTAGGCCGGGCGGGCGTCGCGCAGGAAATGCCGGAAAAACCGCCAGTGGTCGGCGCGCACGACGCTTTCGGGCAACTCCGGGAGGTCGAAGAAGAAAAAGTACCAGGACTTGCGGAGCTGGCCCGGGTGGTGCAGCCCCTGCGAGAGCTTCCGTGGATGGGCTGCGTTAAGGATGGCCAGCCGTTCCACGACTTCGGGGTGGTTCATCGCGGTGGCCCAGGCGATGCTTCCGCCCCAGTCGTGACCGGCCAGCAGCGCGGACTGGGCACCGCGTTCGTGAACGAGGTCACGGATGTCGGCGGCCAGCTTGCCGGTGTCGTAAGCGGCCACGCCGTCAGGCTTCGATGACAGGTTATAGCCGCGCGTGTCAGGTGCGACGACACGGAATCCCGCCGCAGCGAGCGGTGAGATCTGCAGCCGCCATCCGTACCAGAACTCGGGGAAACCGTGCAGCAAGATTATCAGCGGCCCCTCGCCAGCCTCGACATAGTGCAACCGCACGTCGCCGATCTCGGCGTAGCCTTCACGAAGTTCGTTGCCTAGGTCCAGCATCAGCGCTCCCCGGAACTAGCTCCCTGAAGTGCTAGACCATGCCCGCGAACAGGCAGCTTGAATCCCGTGCGGGCGCTAGGTGGTCCACAAGACCTAACACCTCGATGTTGTCACCCTGGTAACAAAGCGACTCCAGGTCAGACTCCTCCTAAGCTGCGGAGACTACGGGATTAACGGCATGAGCACGCTGCGGGGTTGAGCTGTTCCGGGACGAGGAAGCCGGCAACTGGCACTATCGCGTGCCGGCCCTGCACATCAACGGCGGGGGGACCGCGACTCGCGAGGAAGCGGAGCAGGAGTCCTTGTCGGCCATCGCATTCGCGCTCGAGGGAGATCCGCGTGACTACGATCCTTCAGCGGAAGCCGTCACCCTCGACGTGAGCGTCGCCCCAGCTGCCTGAATGCCCGTCAGTCCACCCGCGATCAGGACTGGCGGCGAGCGCTTGACGTCCAGGCCTCGCTGTGGCGCGGCGGCCGCATGAGAGCGGTAGGCCTGCCCGACCTGCTCACCGCCGCGGTGGCCGAGCGAGAACGCGTGACCGTTGTGCACTACGACGGTAATTACGACGTCATCGCGCAGGTCACCGGCCAGCCGATGCAGTGGGTCGTGCCACGTGGCACGGTTCCCTGATCATTGTCCAGCAGGAGTGGCCCGGTTCTGAGCCGCTACAGCTGTTTCAACCGCGATGATGACACCGGCGACCTGGTGGCGCATCAGTGCCGAGGTCAGGCGGCTGGATGGGAGGGCAGGATGAGCCAGCAGCCCGGTCCGCTGGGTGCCGATGTCGCGGTCACGCACATTCTCGTGGTCGCTGACCCGGCGGCCTCTCGTGATTTCTGGGTGAATGTCCTGGGCGCGGAACTGTACCGGGAGTACGGCGGCACGAGCGTCGTGCTCAAGTTCGAGGGGACCTGGCTCTTGCTGGTCAGCGCAGGAGGCCCGACTGCGGACAAGCCCGGGGTCACCTTCGGGCCGCCGGCTGACCCGGATCAGGTCAGTCACGCCATGACGCTACGGGTCGCTGACTGCCGCGCGGCCTATACAGCATTGGCGGCCCGGGGGGCGACCTTCCTCACTCCGCCGCATGATTGGGGCAGCGAGATCCGGTGCTTCCTTCGAGACCCCGACGGCCACCTCGTGGAGATCAGCGAGTCCATACCCACCTAATTTCTCCTATCTGGTATATTGGATATTCCATACTAACTTTGCACCGGCACAGGTCCGGGCGGAATGTTCACCTCTACCCTTAACCACGGACATTTCCGGGTTTATGCTCGGTGGGCAGCGATGCCGATTAGGGCCCTGCTGACCGGGGTCTGCTGCTGCACCGCAACGCTCCGCACGAGCGAGGGGGGGTCGCCAATGAAATGTCTCATGTTACGCATTGTGGTAGTTACGGTTTCGGTGGCGTTTGGCTGCGTCGCGTGCTCGAACTCGCCGCACAGCGAACCCGAAGCGCCTGCGCCGGGTCCCGTGCCTGCCGCTGCCGCGAGAGTGGCGACGAATGTCGTGTCGCGGGATCCAGCGACCGTGCGGAACTCTCTGGCGCTCATTTACTCGACGCAGGTCAACGCCGCTGCCTTGGCACCGACTGGGACGCAGATGCGCGTACAGCCAGGCACCTGGCAACAAAACGGGGATGAGGCACGCCTGCGTGCCGTCGTCACAGTGCCGCACCGGAAGCCCGTTACTGAGGTGATTTATCTCGTTCGTGAGGAGGGGCAGTGGCGAGTACTGTTTATCGACGCCCCGTAACGTGGGTAGCTGCCTCCGCGGTGCTCATTGCGATGCTCGGCCTGGGCACGGGCCGCGCTGCTGCCGCCGCCGATAGTGGTTGCCCGGGAGTGTCGCAGCCGACTGTTACTTCGGGTACGACACCTATCCTTTTCGTGCACGGCATCAACTCTGGACCCTGGGTATGGACTCCCGGGCCCGGCGGGCCCACGGGCAACGTCGAAGGGACTGGCGACACGCCGCTGCGGTACATACAGAGTTCCCTTGGCAACGGCAAAGTGACCGGCTACACCTTCGACTGGTCCTCTGCTTCCGGCGCGGCCGACAGCAAGGTCATGTGGGTGACGCCGACTCTGGGAAAGAGCCTGTCCCTGGCAATCGGATGCGTCGCCCGTCATGCCGGGCACCGGGTCATCATCATCGCCTGGTCAATGGGAGGCCTGCTGGCCCTGGACGCGGGCAGCATCGATCCCGCGGACGTAGCCGCCGTCTTTACCCTGGGTACCCCTTATCAGGGGTCGTGGCTCGCGAGCGCGTTTGCGGGTCAGGCACCCGACGACCTCGGACCACTAGCCAGCGCGATAATTGCCGTCTGCTCGTTCACAAACTTGCCCGTCGTCTGTCCTCTAGTGAACGAACGCAACGATGCCGGCGTCGAGGCCATGCGCCTGAACGGCGGACCCGCAGGCGGCTGGACTAAACTGCCCGCCTGGCCCACGACGACCACCATCACACCGTCTATCTCCTCTTCCACCAACACCGCCAGCACCACCGCAGCGGCTTTCCCGGTCTATTCCCTGGCTGGCAGCATCACCGGCACCTGGCAGCCGCTGTGGCCGCTCACGATCGGGGAGGTGCCGCTCACGGGCTCGGGGGACTGGGTCGTGAGCACCGGCTCACAGCGAGGCACCCTGCCTGGAACGACCCTGTCCTGTCCGGTGACGCTCAGCGGCGATTCACTCACTCCCTCAGCGTCCATTGCTGACCTGTTGGAAACCGGGCCCTGCATTCATACGAGCGAACCCGATAGCAAATCATTGCTTGACTACATCATCACCACGGTAAGGCCGATGCTTCCCACGGCTACCACCGCTACCATCCAGCCTGAGTCATGCGGCCCGGTGATCACCGGTGTTGATGGATCAGGCGGGCCAATCACTTGCCATGATGCCCACCCCAGCCTGGCCGCTGACCGTTATTTCCGGCATTGGCCTTTCACGGTACTGAGCCTGGGACCGCATGCAACCCTGAAAGAGGTAGAGGCAGCCATTTGCTACGACGTCCATCACGTGGCCCCGGACATTCCCATGGCCGCCGACGCGGCGCTGCTAGCGGGATCCGAACAGGCGTGGCCGTACGCCCCCAGCCTCCTAGGCAACCCGTGGAAGATCTGCGGCCTTGCGGGTGGCTAGCCCGGACGCAGGCCAGGTGTCGGCCAACCATGCCGGGCTACCGACCGAGGCCAGCCTCGGGCTTAGCCCGGCACCAGCGTTCTCCGGCAATCTCCCCATCAGTGCGTCCTGGTTTCGCTCTTGGTCGTGCGGCGAGCCAACATGGTTGCATGACGACCGG
>JASHUI010000522.1:0-2752 GCA_030040095.1 Streptosporangiaceae bacterium
CGCGCCGGTCCCGTCCGAGCCGGTCATGCTGGGCCAGCCCGGCCAGCCGGCCACGTTCGCGGAGTGGATGTCCACCGCGCTGCGCCGGGAGGGGCTGACCCAGGAGGCTGCCGCGCGCCAGCTGGGCGTTTCGGTGAAGACGGTCAGCCGCTGGGTCGGCGGCGCGACCGAGCCCCGGATGCGGGACCTGCGCCGCATCCAGGAGGTCTTCGGCCAGGTGCCGCTCCCCTGAGGAGCCTCGATGGCACGAGCCTTAGTCCCGGGCCGGCGCATCCCGGCACCAACGTCAGCCGACCGGGCGCGGTCAGGCCAACCCTGTCTTGGCCGGCGACTGGACGTCCCCCCACATGTGTCCTACGGTGCTCCCATGGCGGTACATGCTGGACGCCACGAACTCGGCACCGCGCGTGGCCGGATCATGCTGCGCACCTTCCGTGACGGGCTGGCGGCCCAGGCCGGTCACGACCTGGTCATCGAGATCGGCCGGTGGTCGGGCGAGCTGACGGTCGACGAGGATCTGAGCCCGTCCGGCCTGGAGGTGCGGATCGACATGGGCTCGCTGATCGTGCGCGAGGGCCGGGGCGGCATCAAGCCTCTCGGCGACCGGGACCGCCGCGAGATCGCGGTGACCGCGCGCAAGACCCTGGGCGCCGACCGCTATCCCGAGGCCACGTTCTCCGCCACCAAGTTCGAGCCGGCCGACGGCGGCGGCGGCACGATCGTCGGGACGCTGACCCTGGCCGGCCGGTCCCGGCCGATGCGGTTGCAGGTCACCGCGACGGGGGATGACCGTTACCGCGCCACCGCATCGGTGGTGCAGTCCGATTACGGGATCAAGCCCTACACCGGTTTTCTCGGCGCGCTCCGGGTACGCGACGCGGTCGACGTCGAGGTGGACGTGGACCTCGCGAATCCGGCGGCGGGGGCGGGAGCGCAACAGCCGTGACAACGAATCCGGGCCTGCCGAGGCAGCCGCCGCCCGCCGGCACGGCGGCGGACCGCGAGCCCGGGCGGCTGTTCGAGCTGCGCGAGGCCCCGGCCCGCGACTTCGCCGATCAGGCCGGAGCGGTGGCCGGTGCCTGCCACGCGATGGCCATGCGGTTCCACCAGGGCGGGAAGCTCATCACGTTCGGTACCGGCGGGTCGAGCACGGACGCGCAGCACGTCGCCGTCGAGTTCGTCCATCCGGTGATCGTCGGCAAGCGGGCGCTCCCGGCCATCTCGCTCACCACCGACGCGGCGACCGTGACCGGGGTGGCCGCGCGCGAGGGCATCGCCTCGATCTTCTCGCACCAGATCCGGTTCCTGGCCGAGCCGTCGGACATCGCGCTCGGCATCTGCGCCGACGGGGACTGCCCGAGCGTGCTGGCCGGGCTGCGGGCGGCCAAGGCGGCCGGCCTGCTCACCATCGCGCTGGCCGGCGGCGACGGCGGCGCGATCGCGGTCAGCCCGGACGTGGATCACGTGATCCTGGCCCGGTCCGCCGACCCGCGGATCGTCAAGGAGATCCAGGTCACCACGTATCACGTGCTGTGGGAACTGGTGCACGTGTTCTTCGAGCAGCCGGGGGTGCTGGCGCCGGGGGTGGTCGCATGACCGCGCCGGTCCCGCGAAGCTGCGAGGAAGATTCGTGCGTCACGTGCTCGGACACGGCGGTGCCGGTCACGATCGTGCGCCTGCTCGCGGACGGGCTGGCCGTGGCGGACACCGGCCAGGGCGAGGAGGAGATCAGCGTCGCGCTGGTGCGAGCCGGGGCCGGCGACACGGTGCTGGTGCACGCCAAGGAAGCCATCGCGGTCGTCGCGAGCCAGACGCCGAGCGGACCGGGAACCGAAGGCGGGCAGGTGCCCCGCGGGGAAGCGGGAGACGCCGGGAGATGACCGGGATGGCGCGGGGTCAGCCGGGCGCGGGATCGATGGAGTCGCTGTACCCGTTCCTGTACTCCGGCACCTCTGACCTGCCCGCGGTCCTGGAACAGGTGCGCCGGTCCACGGCGGCCAAGGCCGAGGAGATCATCGAGCTGCGCCGGGTGATCGGTGCCCGGGACGGCGCGCGGCTGCTGGCCTGCGCGCGGGACGCCGCGCAGCGGTTCGCGGCGGGCGCGCGGCTGCTGGCCTTCGGCAACGGCGGCAGCGCCACCGACGCCCAGGAGCTGGCCACCCTGTTCCTGAACCCCGGAGCCGCGGCCCGGCCGCTGCCCGCGCTGGCGCTGGGCAACGACACCTCCGTGGTGACCGCGCTGGGCAACGACATCGGCATCGACGTGATCTTCGCCCGCCAGGTCGCCGCGCTCGGCCGCGGCGGTGACATCGCGGTCGGGCTGTCCACCAGCGGCAACTCCGACAACCTGCTGCGCGCGTTCGACGAGGCCAGCAGGCGGGGGCTGCTCACCATCGGCCTGGCCGGCTACGAGGGCGGCAAGATGGCCGAGCTGGACAGCATCGACTACCTCTTCGTGGCCCCGTCGTCGTCGGTGCACCGGATCCAGGAGGCGCAGACCACCGTCTATCACGTGCTCTGGGAACTCACGCTGGCCGCGATGGACGCGATGGACGCGATGGACGGGCTCGGCCAGGGGGAGGTGGGCGGGTGACCGGCCGCATGCTGATCGCCGGGGTGGGCAACATCTTCCTGGGCGACGACGGGTTCGGGGTGGAGGTGGCCAGCCGGCTCGCCCAGGCCGGCCTGCCCGACTGGGTCCGCGTCGCCGACTACGGGATCAGCGGCATGCACCTGGCCTACGACCTTGCCG
>JASHUI010000523.1:0-9498 GCA_030040095.1 Streptosporangiaceae bacterium
GGCCGCCGCCGCGCGCGCCGGCACCGAGCCCGCGCCGCCCGCCGACACCCGGGAGGACCGCTGATGGACCTGTCGACCCGGTACCTGGGACTGGAGCTGCGCAACCCGCTGGTCGCCTCGGCCTCGCCGCTGTCGAATACCGTCGACGGCGTCCGCCGGCTCGCCGACGCCGGCGTCGGCGCGGTCGTGCTCTACTCGCTGTTCGAGGAGCAACTGCGCCGGGAGGCGGCCAGGAACGCGGCGCTGGCCGACGCCGGGACCGAGAGCTTCGCCGAGTCGCTGTCCTACTTCCCGGCGGCGGTCGACGCCGCGCCGGGCCCGGAACAGTACCTGAGCCTGCTCGAGCGGGCCGTGGCCGCGGTGGACATCCCGGTGATCGCCAGCCTGAACGGGTCCACGACCGGCGGGTGGACGGACTACGCCACCGCGCTGGAGCGGGCGGGTGCGGCCGCGATCGAGCTGAACATCTACCACCTGCCCGGTTATCCCTCGCCCGGCTCCCGCTCCTCCTACTTTCCGGCGCGGGACGTGGAGACGCGTCACGTCGAGATCCTGACCACGGTCAAGGCCGTGGTCAAGGTGCCCGTCGCGGTGAAGCTCAGCCCGTACTTCAGCTCGACCGGGGAGATGGCGCTGCGGCTGGACCGGGCCGGAGCCGACGGCCTGGTGCTGTTCAACCGGTTCCTGCATCCGGACATCGACCCGGAAAGCCTGACCGTGACCGCCGGATTCGGGCTGTCCAGCCCGGCCGAGGCCCGGCTGCCCCGGGCCTGGATCGCGCTGCTGGCCGGGCGGGTCCGCGGCTCGCTCGCCGCCACCACCGGCGTCGAGGACGCCACCGACGTGGCCAGGTACCTGCTGGCCGGCGCCGACGTGGTGATGACCGCCTCGGCGCTGCTGCGGCACGGCCCCGGGTACGCCGGCGTGCTGCTCGACGGGCTGTCCGAGTGGATGGCGCGCAAGGGGTTCGCGGCCGTGGCCGACGCGCGCGGGCTGCTGTCGGTCCCGGCCGACGGCGACGAGGCGGCCTACGAGCGGGCCGGCTACGTCGAGCTGCTGCAGGCCGCCAACCAGGGCCACGGCTTCGGCTGGTAGCTCAGAACAGCACGTCTTCCACCGGGCGGCGCACGCTCACGGCCCGCTCCGTGGTCGCCCCGAGCCGGATCACCATCTGGGGGTAGGCCCGGTTGCAGAGGTACAACCGCATGAAGTCCCGCAGCAGGGGTATCTCCAGCGGCTGGCTGTGCAGCGCCGCCGCGACGTTGCAGCTGCCGGCCAGCAGCAGCACCCGCTGCAGCGCCTGCCCCGCGTGGATCCAGTCGACCGGGTGGTCGACGCTGGTGGTCAGCAGCCCCACCACGCCGGCCGATCGCACCAGCGGCTCCTCCTGGCCGGGCGGGAGCCCCCACCCGTGCCCGCGGGCGAAGTCGCGGCTGCGGAACTCCGGCTCGGTGTGCTCCGGCTGCGCGGGGTAGGCGGTCGGCGGAACGCCGTCCTGCCGCGAGCTTCCGGGACCGGGCGCCCAGTGTGCCTGCTCGTCGGCCCTGGCCTGGTCGGTTCGCAGCGCGTAGTCACCCGCCTCGACGGTTGCCGCGATCGCCGCCATCCGCTGCCGGTCCTCCGGCACCAGGCTCAGCGCGGCCTTTTCCTTGGCCGCCTCGTCTTGCAGGTCGGACAGCAGCTCGGCCGGGAGCGGCGTCGAATCGAATCCGCCGCGGTGGGTGCGGCGCCGGGGGATCTCCGCGTACAGCCGCTTCTCGTACTCGACCGGCGGCACCGACTTGTCCCAGCTGACCCGCGCGACCAGGTTGGGCAGCTCCAGCTCGGGCAGCACGCGGACCTGCGGCACCAGGCCCAGGGAGCGCAGCGCCACGCGCATGTTGAACAGCGCCGCGCCGCAGCTGATCATCATTTCGCGGCCCTGCGGATCGGCCGCCCGCAGCTGCCGCTCGTTGTTGGCGCTGATGCTGATCTCGTGCTCGCCGTGGCGGAACCGCCATGGCTGGGTGTTGTGCACCGACGGCGCCGCCACGGCCGCGGCCACCACGAACCGCGCGATGTCCTCCGGCGCCACGGCCTCGGCGGATAGCTGGCCCGGCGGCGCTTCAAAGATGTCCATGGCTTTCCTCCCCATATTTACCCGTCCTCCCGCCGCGGTCCGGGCGAGCCACACGACTCACACCCCATCACACCGCGGTCAGCGATCGCGGATGCAGGTCCGAAGGTCGTGAGCCCGGGAGGACCTTCGTCCTCGGTCCCGAGCCTGGCTCTGGCGGCCCCAGCGAGGCCAAAGGCACGCGTCCACCTGACCAAGGTCCCTACCAGCAGGAGCAAAGGGCCGGGAAAATGAAACTGTGGTTTTTTTAAGGCCACCCCGGCGGGCGGCCCGGTCGTAGGGAGGAAGAAGTGCCTGGGATCATTGCTGGTATCGATGGTTCTGCCCATTCGCCCCGAGTGCTCGAATGGGCCATCAAGGAGGCCGCTCTGAAGGGGGCAGCGCTCACCGTGATCACCGTCGACACGGTCCCCGCCAACCCGTGGACCGGAAACCCGACCGTTCTGTCCGGAGAGACCGAGACGCTGGAAAAGATCCGCCAGACCGCGGAGGAGATGGCGCAGAAGGTCATCAACCAGCTCGGCGAGTCCCGTCCGGCGTCGGTCACCGTGCGCGCGGTGGCCGGATATCCGGCCAGGGAACTGATCGACGCGTCCCGCGACGCCGACCTGGTGGTGGTCGGGTCTCGTGGCGCGGGCGGTTTCGCCCGGCTCATGCTCGGCTCGGTCAGCAGCCAGGTCGTGCAGCACGCGCATTGCCCGGTCGTGGTGGTGCCCGGCGAGAAGTGACGCGGCACGGTCCGCCACGTCCCTGGTTACCGTCATCGGTGATCCGGTCCGGCGGCCAGCGGCTGGTACTTTCACCGGCGATCGGCATTACGCCGGCCTGGACGCAGGGAACAGCCGGCACAGCTGGTAGTCGATGACGGCTTGAGCTTGCTGGATCGAGGACTGGCCGGCGAGGACGCTCGTGGCCAGTCCCGCGGACATGGCAATCAGGCTGAAGGCTTCCAGGTCCGGGTCCAGGTGGGCTGGCGTGTCGCCGGCGGCCTGGGCGGCCCGCAACTGGGCGGCCACCACGTCCATCACCGTGTCGGAGTTCTTGACGAGGGGCGTGATCGCCAGCGCCGGATCGGTCAGCGAGAGCGCTAGGTAGGCCGTGTAAACGACGTGGAAGGTGCGCCTGTCGTCGTCGGCAGGCAGCGCTTCGGCCAGGATGGCCGCGATGACGTCGCGCGGGCTAGCCGGGCCGCCCGTCTGGCTGGCCGCCTTGAACCGTGCCACGGCCCGTTCGCCGAACCTGGCCGCCAGGTTCTGCATCGCGGCCAGCAGGAGCTCTTCCTTGGTGCCGAAGTAGTACTGGACCAGCCGCAGGGACACGCCTGCCTCGGCCGCGACCTCGCGCATCCCGGCGGCATGCAGCCCGCGCGTGGCGGCCGTCCGCAGCAGCGCGTCCTCGATCTGCCGCCGCCGTTCCTCGTGGTCGACCCGCTTCGGCACCCGCCCACCGTACCCCCCGGCCCGCCATCTTTATGATACCCTCGTATCATAAAGATGGGAATGCGGCCGCGAGGAGGCGGACATGCTCGGGATCAAGCGCATCACCGGCGCAGCAGACCCGGCAGCCGAGGGCGAGCCTGGATCGTGGGTGAGCGGGGCGGCCCGGGAGAAATTCATGGCCGCCTACGAGCGGGCTTTCGCGCTCTGGCCGCAGCCGTGCGAGGAGTTGGATGTCGACACGGCGACCGCCACCACGCACGTGCACGCCTACCGGCCGCATCCCGGCGGGGAGCCGGCCGTGCTGCTCTCCGCGTTCAACGCCGCAGCCTGGTACCCGCACGTGGCGGCGCTCGGCGAGGACCGCCCGGTCTACGGGATCGACATGCCCGGCGATGCGAACCCCAGCGTCCCGCGCGCCCTGATGACTCCCCCGGCCGCCTGCGCGGCCTGGCTGGACGAACTCCTGGGCAACCTCAGCGACCGCCCGGCGCACCTGGTGGGCTTCTCCTACGGCGGCTGGATCGCCATGAACCAGGCGATCCGCGCACCCGGGCGAGTCGCCTCCATCACGCTGCTCGACCCCGCCGGGCTCACCAGGCTCGACGCCCGCTTCTGGTGGTGGTTCGGCATCAGCGGCCTGGCCAGCCTCACCCCGATGCCGCTGCGCCGCCACCTCGCCCGGTGGCTGGACAGCCCGGCCATGCTGCTGCCGGAGCTCATGACGCTCATGTGGGCAGGCACCCGCGGCTACCGAGCCGAGCCGAAGTTCCCCGGCGTCCTCACCGACGACGAACTCCGCTCGATCGACGTGCCGGTCCTGCTGATCACCGGAGCGCGCAGCGCCCTGCTCACCCCGGCGGAGGCCGAGGCACGCGGAAGCCTCATGCCGCACGCGCAGGTCGCTGTCGTGCCCGGCAGCCACGGCGGCTTCAACCGGATCGATGAACTGAACGACCGGATCGCCGCCTTCATCGAAGCCCAGGCCACCGGCAAGCAGCCGGCTCAGCCGGCGCGGCCACAGGCAACCGAACGGTAGAACCGGCACCTTCACCGGACCCCTGGAGTCAGGCCGGTGTCACTGGCCAGCAGGCACGAGCTGCACGAATTTGCTGTACATGTTGATTCGCAGATGGCTGACCAGAATGGCCTCCACAGTGTACCTGTGCGGCTTCAGTCCCGCGAAATGGGCTTGGACGCCGACACTCGCGGTCGCCTCCGCAGGCAATTCGATGAGCGCTGTGCGCGGCCGGAATGTGACTTCGCCACCGTACCAAGGCGATATGTTGAGCGCCAGTAGCCCGGTCACGAGGTGCGGGCGAGGATTGCTGAGATGAAAGGTGCAGTCCAGATCGCCTTCGGCCGGCACGTATTCGTCGGCCTGCCAGAGCAGGTCGAGCCCGTCCAGCGCGATCTGGGCATAATCGCCGCACTGCATGCAGTTGTACCGCCGACGCACCTCTCTTATTCCTAGGAGGGGCCTGAGCCGCGTGATAACCGCGTCACGACCACACCAGCAGACCTGCTCTCCGTATACCGTATCGATGGCAAGATAATCACCCTCGAGGTGCTTTTCCGCATCGAAGTAAGGCCCCTCCGTGCCTAGCAGCGCATTCATAAGAGCGCGATCACAGTCACGGATCTTCTCATCAAGCGCGGTAACTCCGTCTTCGAGCTTGCGAATGCGCCCCGGGAAGAAACGCGACTCGTATTCAGCCATGCCCACGGTTGCCGCGTGTTCGCGAAGTTCGTTCACTCTTGCCCTGAGGCCGGAGGGCAGTAGTCCCAGCATGTCAGCCATCGCGATGCCGTGATCGACGTGATCCCAGCGCGCGCCAACGCCTGCTGCCACGTGGTCTTCGACATCGCGAATCGGCAGCGCGGCTTCCGGCAGGAGCCCGCCGTATCTCCAGGCGAGGATCTCGGTCTCGTCGGGGTGGCGGACGGTCAGCGTGCCGACGGAGTCCGGCACGTCGTCTCCGACGCCGGCCACCCGCGGCAGGGTGGCCAGCATGGCAGTTGACTTGCCATCGAGCGGCAACGCGGCAGCATCGGCGCCCAAGCTGACGTGCCGCCACGCAGGCAGGCCCGGGCCGGGCTCGGCCAGCGGCAGGTCCGGGTCTCCGAGCAAGAGGTAAGGAGCGGGCTCGCCGCGGTGCTGCGCATACGAGACGTTGAGCAGACGGACTGCCTCGCCTGCCGGGGCGCCCGCGGCGGCAAGAGCTGAGATCATTTCGACCGCGTGACCAATGTCGTGCATCGGCCGGATAGCTCCAATTACATGCCTGGCCAGGCCCTCCACGGCTGCGAAGGCGAGCAGAAACGACTCCTCGTACATATCAGCTTCTATGTGCAAGCTGGTGCAGCTATGCAGGAAAAGCGCCCAGGCCGGCAACTGTGAAATGGCCACCCTGGTCCCGGTTTTGAAACAGCCATGGCCGAACGCGCATTGCGGAACCCGGCCCGCTCCTTCAGGTCCGCTCGAATAACCGAGATGAGCCAGGCGATCACCGCAGATAATACCGTTGCCGATCCCGAGGTGATCCGTCCGGCCGTGCGCCTCCACCGCGATCAAAGCCCGGGGCCGACCGTCCTGGAGCAGGTTATCCAGGGCATGCTCGGCGGCTTTGCCGCACAGCGCCTCAACCTGGGTCCAGGCCATGTCGACATCCGCAACTCCCTTGGCAGCGCGCTCGGGAAGCAGCAAAATCTGGCCGGTTCCCGGGACCTGCGAGCTGAGGAGGCTCTTGGCGACCAGCCACGTCAAAGACTCCTGGTCCCTGGCCGTGAGGAAGCCAAGGAGCCCTCTCGGAGCACCAAGGTCGAGAAAGGCGGTGGGATCCGCCTTACTCAGATCAAGTGCCTTCCCGAGCCCGACAACCACCGCCGAGCCCCGCCGTCGCCCGCTTCCCGCCCGCATCAGCCTTGGAAGTCGCCGCACGGTCGGGACCTTCTGCACGTCGCCTCCGGTCAGGGCAGCGAGCATCGCGGCCGCTCCCACGGCGACCGGATCATCGCCGACGACGATGACATTCCGCCCGGCGTTGTCAGCACGTGGCCGCGAAGCCATCTGCCCGAGCTCGGGGGACCACCGGGACACCAGCGCGTCCAGCGGTGACCCAGGCCGGCACAGGATCGGTATGCCCAGCTCGGCTTGGCCCGGGTCGTCCGCAATGGCCGCGGCGGCGGCCACGTAGGCCTCTGGTCGGTCGAACTGGGTGATCATCCTTTACGACACTCCGCTCGGGGTAATCCGGGTGGTCACCAGCCGCGGCCCGCGCCGCTTGGCTCAGCTATTCATCGCCGCAGGCCGCCCGGCATGGCGCCTCGCTCACGCGGGCGAGTTTCGCCGCAGCCCACCGTGCCATTCGCTAAAGGATACTCGCCCGGCCCGGATCTCGAGCCGGCTCGACGTGCCGCCGTGAGCCGCATCAGGCCCGGTGACTGGGCCGCGCCCCCGCGGATCTTTCGTCTACAATGACTCCATTGTCCTTTCAGGGCGGTTCCTCCAAGGAGGTGCCCTCCTCCGCCATCACACCCGCGTCAGCTTCGCGCCACGCTGCCTCGTTGCACGGCGGGTACTCGGATCTGTTCCCCTGGTGGCGATCGCCGGAGAGGCTGGCGGCTACATGGCACGACGTGAAACGATCCTGGACCACTCGACCGCTGTCGCTCCTGCAGGGTCACCGTCGTGACTCAGCCGGGTTCCGCGATCCCTCCGGTTACCGAGCAAACCGTAGCCCGCTGGGCGGTCGCCTGGCTGAGCGAGGTGCACGCGTTCCACACCGACAGCGACGAGGACCTTCTTGGCAGGCTCGACTCGCTCGCGCTCACCGAACTGCTGGTGGCATGCGAGGCGCGCTTCGGGCTCTGGCTGGGAGACGGCTTCACCCTCGATGTGCTGGCCACGGTTGGCTCCCTCGCCGAGCACGTCGCCAGTGTGGCGATCCGAGGCAGCGACCGCCTCTGGTTCCGGTCGGTGCCGGGAACACCGGTCGGCCCGGATCTCATGAATGACTTGACTCGTCGCCTTGGCCCGGCCGGTGTCGTGGCCCGGACCGCCGCCGACGAGATGGCGCTGGGCATCGGCCGCGGTGAGAGTAACCGGACGAGTAGTAGCGAGCCTCTGTCGGCGCAGCGGCCGATATCGAGTGGCTCTGGCTCGGTGCTGGCGATCGGTGCGGCCGCGGACGCCATCCGGCGGTTCGTCGCGCGGCTCGACGATGCGACCGCTGCTCTTGAGGCGATACCGGTCTGGTATCCCATGGCCACCAACAGCGCAGTCGGCGTAGACCACCCTCAGGCGGTCGCATCTGGCCTGACGGACGGGCACCTGGCGCATGCGGCGTGCCTTCAATTGCTGGCCGAGCTACCCGGCTCGCACGACGCCGTATATGCCGGTCTTGGCTACGCTTACCGCCACGAGCCTTCCCGGCGGTTCGATCTGCGAGGCAGGCTCGAGGCATACCGTGTTTACGAGGTGGTCGTGACCGGCAGCGATGTATTCCGCGGGCAGATGTGGGACGCGTTGCGGGACCTTACGGATAGGCAACTTGCCGCGCTGGCCGAAGGTAGCTGGGTAGAAGCGCATGACGGCTTCACGCCAGGTATGTCGCGTAAGCTCGAGTGGCAATGGGCCGAAGGGCGCGATAAAGTTCCGTTCGCGTCGTTGAATGACCACGGCAATACGTTCGTGGCCGCTGACGCCGGTTCCTTCTGCCTCGGAATCGGCGTCGACAGGCTGGCCGGCATCGGGCTGCTGGGATGAGCGCTTTTCTCAGCGAGTACCGCGCCGCGGCGACGACTCGGGTCGTGGGCATGTCGGAGGGGACGCCGGATCTGTGGACCGCACTCGGGCTGCAACCGGTGTCGAGCGATCTGGTGAAAGGGCTCGGCCCGGTCGCGGAGCTCGCCGCCGCGTGGCGGCCGGGCGCACGGTCAGAAAAGCCGGGCGCGATCGTGGCGCACCCGTGCATCGGCCGTTCGGGCGGCGACGCGGCAAAGCTTCCGGTCTCGGTGATCTGGGAGGTAGCGCTCGCGCTCGCGGTCGCGAAGGCGCTCGGCAGCACCGCGGCGTTGACCATATGTGTCTACGAGGAGACCGTGCAACACCCGCAACGGAAGGCGGAGTTCCTGGAACTCGCCGAGCCGCTCACGGGCGCGCTGCGTCGGCTCGCGACCCGAGTGGGAGTTCCGGCGGTGTTCCGGGCCGTGGTCACGGCGCCGGAGGTCCCGCTGCCGCCCACGTCGGAAATGTACGGTGTGTTTGCGCCATGGACCCTATCGCGTTATCCACTCGGCTTTCCGAATGAACATGATGTATTGTACGCATTCGCGTGTTATTGCGCGCGCTATCACGAGGCGTTGCTTGCCGACGAGGCAGCGTGGATCGTGGAGGGCATTCATCTCAGCAAGGCGGTGCTGACAGGACTGCCGGCGAGCGGTACATACGTGGCAATGGTCCCGTTGCCGGATCCTGGGAATGGCGCGCAGCTTGTGCAGGACGCGGGCCCGGCACGGCGGGTGACGCTGGAACGCACCAGGCTCCTTCCCGCGGACTGGTGGCCGGAGAAGACGATGGCCAAAGCATTGGGTGTCGGCATCCGTGAGCTGTGCGCCGGTGTCGCGTCTGACCTTCGCGTGGAATTGCAGTGATCACAGCACCCTGATCACCGAGCCAGCCCGCAGCCCCCGGCACCGCCTGCGCTGGCAGCGACAAACCAGGCAGCCACGAAGATAACTCGCGCAACGCCAGGGCCCAGCCCGCCCGGGCCAAACTCCCGGGCCAAACTCAGTTGGCCGCAGCGCGCCATCTGGGTAGGGTCGGGCGGTGCCCGAGCTGGAGCAACTGCATGCTGGCCATGCCCCGGCGGTCCTGGCCTTCGAGCTGGCGAACCGTGCCTACTTCGCTGCTTCGATCTCCGACCGCGGCGACGAGTTCTTCGA
>JASHUI010000524.1:0-11356 GCA_030040095.1 Streptosporangiaceae bacterium
GCCCGCCCTGCGCGCCCTGGCCGCCGGCGCCGCCGCCGCCGTCATCGTGGCCAGCCCCCAGCTCATCGCCATGATCCAGCAAGCCGCCAGCGGCGGCGCGTCGGTCAGCGGGCCCGTGCTGGCGCACACCGGCAAGAGCTACGGCGTGGGGCTCGCCGACCTGTTCGCGCCGTCGCAGCAGGTGGCGTCCTACGGACTGAGCGGCCTGGCCGCTGCCGTGGCCCAGGCCGACGGGCGTATCGGCGAGGGCATGCCCATGTTCGGCGTGGTGCTCACCGTGCTCGCGCTGTGCGGCCTGGCCGTGTCCTGGCGGCGGCGCAGCGCCTGGCTGCTCGCCGCGTTCTGGCTGGGCTGCGCGTCGCTCGCCCTCGGCGCGGTGCTCTGGGTGGGCCGGACGCCGTACGTGCCCTGGCAGGGCAGCTGGTACGGCCAGCGGGTGTCGCTGATCATGCCCTACACCTGGTTCATGCGCATCCCGTGGTTGTCGGACCTGCGCGAGGCGGACCGGTTCGGCCTGCTCGGGCTGGTCGCCGCCGTCCTCCTGGCCGGCGCGGCCGTCGACTGGCTGACCCGCCACGCCTGGCCCGCGGTCGCCGTGGTGGCCGCGCTCGCGGTGTTCGAGGCGGGCTGGGCGGGAAGCGCCACGATCGGGACCATGCCGACCACGCTGCCGGCCCTGGACCGTCCGATCGCCGCCGACCATTCCGACTCCATCGTGGTCGACGCGCCGTACGGCCTGCGCGGCGGCATCCCGCTCTACGGAGGGCAATTCGCGCCGCAGTCCCTGGTCCTGGCCACCGCTGACGGGCACCCGCGGGCGGTCTCGTACACCTCCTGGGTGCCCGCCACCACCCTGCGCGGGATCAAGAAGCATCCGTTCTACACGCTGCTGGTCAGCTCCTCGAACTACATCGACGGCGAGCCCGTCCAGGTGCACGCCACCCGGGCCCAGCTGGCCGCGGCGCAGCGGGATGCCCGGCGCATGGACATCGGCTGGGTGCTGGTGTGGAGCAAGAACCCCGTGACCGCCCGGTACCTGATTCTGACCGGATTCCGGCTCGCCTACCGGGCCGACGGCGCCTCGGTGTACCGGCCCACCTGGTAGCAGGAGTCCGGGTTGACCGCCGAGCGTCCGCAGCCGCCTGCCTCAGCCGGCCGACGGCCGTCCAGCCGGAGGCGGGCCCGCCGGTGCGTCTGCGCGCGGCGTGGACTCCGGCGTCTGGCGGGCCGGCGGGACCTGGCCCAGCAGGCCCTCCGCGGCCAGGCCGCGCACCAGGCCGCGCAGCCCGGCGGACAGGCCCGCGCGTTCCTCGTCGGTGAGCGCGGCCAGAATCCGCGCCTGCCGGGAAAGCCAGGCATCCCACAGCCGGGCCGCTACCGCGCCGCCCTCCGTGGTCAGGTAGAGCCGGACGTAGCGCTGGTTGCCCTCGTCCCGGCCCCGGCGAACCCAGCCCTTGCGCTCCAGGCCCGCGGCCAGCCGGCTGACCGTGCTCTTCTCCAGGCCGAGCAGCCCGGCCAGCTCGCCCTGGGCTATGCCCCGGGCCTGGACCAGCTCGATCAGGGCGCGCGCCTCGGAGCCAGATACCTGCGGGAACCCAGCCGCGGGCGGGCCACCGTCACCGGCCCGGCCGGCCGGGGTGCCAGGGCCAGGGGCACCGGCCGCGGCATCCTCTCTGGCCTCCTGGGCCCGGACGGCGGCGAACCCGCCGGAGGCGCCGTCCCCGGACCCGCCGCCGGTGACGGATCCTTCCCCGTGGGCCGCCGGGGTCACCAGGCGCAGCAACTGAGCCAGCAGCCGCGCCAGCTCGGCGTCATCCGGTACGTTGCCCACGACAACAGTTGTACCGCACAACCACGCGAGTGGTACAGTCGCCGCGTGATAGTTGCCCTGTACAACTCACGGGCGCAGCGGCGGTGCCAGCGCCGGGCCCGTCACAGCGGCGTAGGCCGGGCGGCGTGAGCAACGACAGGCGGCTGAGCGCGCCGGGCCAGCTGGCGTCCGGCGATCACGTCACGACCGACGGGGCCGGGACGACGACAGCGGACCTGCCGGGTGAGCCGCTGGTCGAGTTCGCCGCCGCGCACGGCCTGCGGCCGGCGGCCGAGCGGCCGGCGATCGGCCGCTATCTGCAGAGCCTCTGGCTGCGCCGGCATTTCATCATGGCCTTCGCCACGGCCCGCAACATCGCGATGTACACCGAGGCCAGGCTCGGCCAGCTATGGCAGGTGCTCACCCCGCTGCTCAACGCGGGCGTCTACTACCTGGTCTTCGGCCTGCTCCTGCATATCAGCCGGGGCATCCCGAACTACCTGGACTTCCTGGTCACCGGCGTCTTCGTGTTCAACTTCACGTCGCGGTCGTTCATCACCACGTCCACGGTGATCACCGAGAGCCTGCCACTGATCCGGGCGCTGCGCTTTCCGCGCGCCGCACTGCCGCTCGCCTACGTGATGATCGAGCTAGAGCAGATGGTGCTGTCCCTGGTGGTGCTGGCCGTGATCCTGGTGCTCACCGGCGAGCCCCTCACCTGGTACTGGCTGCTCGCCATCCCGGCGCTGCTGCTGCAGACGATCTTCAATGTCGGCTGCGGCCTCGCGACCGCGCGGCTGGGCGCGAACGTCAACGACTTCAGCCAGCTGCTGCCGTTCCTGACGCGCACCTGGCTGTACCTATCCGGCGTGCTGTTCCAGATCACCACCCTGGACGTGGCCCGCAAGTACGTGGCAATCCTGCAGATCAACCCGGCGGCCATCTACATCACACTGATGCGCGAGGCCCTGCTGACGACCCAGCGGGAGAGCCAGCCCGGAGCCAAGCCGTACAACGCCCAGCTTTGCCATGTATGGGCCACGCTGGGCAAGGGCGCGAAGGCGACGGTGCAGGAACAGATGGACAGCGGCTACTGCCGCATCATCACCAACCCGGACCACTACTGGCTCTACGGGATAGCCTGGGCGGTGCTTGCCCTGGTAGTTGGCTTCTACTTCTTCTGGCGGGCGGAGGCGAAGTATGGCCGCGGCTGAGCCGATGGTGGTCGTGGACGACCTGCACGTCGTCTACCGCGTGTTCGGCGCCGGCGGCGACCGGGGCACCGCGGCCACCGCGCTGCTGCGGATCCTGGGCCACAAGACCCGGGGTTCGATCCGCGAGGTGCATGCGATCCGCGGCGTGTCGTTCGTGGCCTACCGCGGCGACGCCGTGGGGGTCATCGGCCGGAACGGCTCCGGCAAGACCACGCTGCTGCGGGCCGTGGCCGGCCTGCTGCCGCCGGAACAGGGCAACGTCTACACCGACGGCGACGCCGCCCTGCTCGGCGTCAACGCCGCGCTGCTCGACGACCTCACCGGCGAGCGCAACGTCGTCCTGGGCTGCCTGGCCATGGGCATGTCCAAGCGGGAGACCAAGCAGAAGTACCCGAGCATCGTGGACTTCTCCGGGGTGGGCGACTTCGTGGACCTGCCGATGAAGACGTACTCCTCCGGCATGGGCTCGCGGCTTCGGTTCGCGATCGCGGCCTCCAAGAGCCAGGACATCCTGCTCGTCGACGAGGCGCTGGCCACCGGCGATGCCGAGTTCCGGGTCAAGAGCCACGCCAGGATTCAGGAACTGCGCAGGGAAGCCGGCACGGTGTTCCTGGTCGCGCACAACCTGGAAGAGGTCGAGCAGACCTGCAACCGGGTGATCTGGATGGAGCGCGGTCAGATCGTGACCCAGGGCGAGAACGTCATCGAGATCGTCGACCGCTACATCGCCGCCTCCGGCGGGGCGCCGGTCGAGCGCGACCCCGTCACCGGCGCGCGGATCCATCCCCGCGTGCCCGCGAAGACCTGACTTCCCGCGCCCGTCCGCGTCTCGCCAGGCCCCGGGCCGGCCCGGGCGCCCGCCTGGTCAGCTTCCTGCGGGCTGTTTCGCCGCCGGAGCGGGCGGAGCCTTCGCGGCCGCGGTTTCCTTGCCCTCCGCGTCCGCGCAGCGCAGCCGCAGCCGCATCACGGTGCCGTTCCCGCTCTTGCGGCCCTCGGCCGCCACCTCGCCGTCCTGGGCCCGGGCCAGCTGGCGAACGATATACAGCCCCAGCCCGATGCCGCCGAACCGGCGGCGGTCGCCGGTCTCGCCCTGCACGAACCGCTCGAACACCCGCTCGCGGTCGTCCGGCGGGATGCCGATCCCCTCGTCCTCGACCAGGACGTGGATCTCGTCGCCGTCCTTCTTCGCCCGCACGATCACCTTGCCGCCGTCGGGCGAGTACTTGAACGCGTTCTCGAGCAGCTGTCCGACGATGACGTCGGTGGCGGTCGGGTCGCCGAACGCCTTGGGCAGCCCGTCGGGGATGTCCGCGGTCAGCGTGTGCCGGTCGGAGAGCGGCCGGAACGCGGCCACGGCGCCCTGCAGCAGCGCGGCCAGGTCGAACGGTGCGTTGCTCACCGCCAGCCGGTCTGCTCCCGCCCTGGAGCCGAGCAGAAGCTGCTCCACCAGCTTCCCCAGCGCGCCCGCCCGGTCGGCGATCGTCTGCACGGCGCTGCGCCGGTCGGCGTCGCTGAGCTTGTCCCAGCGGTCGGCCAGGGTGCTGGCGAACCCCTGCACCACGGTGATCGGGGTCCGCAGCTCATGGCTGGTGGTGGCCAGGAACAGGTCCTTGGCCTCCTCGAGCTCCTTGGCCGCCGTGACGTCGCGGAAGTCGAGGACGCGCTCGTCCCGGCCGTCGAGCGCGGTGCACAGCACGTCCAGCCAGGGACCGCTGTCCAGCTTATGGGTCAGCTTGGCGCCGGGCTCGGGCAGCGGGAACGGCGGCGGCTTGCCGACGGCCGCGTCGGCCGAGACCCCGGTCAGCCGATGGGCCGCGGGGTTCCACTGCCGGACCAGGCCCTCGCCGTCCAGGACCGCGATGCCGTCGGCGCTGCCGTCGATCACCGCGCGCTCATGCGCCCGCTGCCGGACCACTTCCTCGTACGCGGTCGCGTTCGACAGCGCCACGCTGGCGTGCCCGGCCAGCAGCTCGAGCAACTCCAGCTCGACATGCCCGACCTTGCGCCTGGAGTACAGGGCGTACAGGGCCCCGTACGGACGGCCGGCCACGTGCGACAGGCTCAGCGCGACCGTGTGCAGTCCGGGCAGCGCCGACCAGATCGTATTGTCGAAACGGCCCGACTTGCTGGTGGCCATCATCACGGTCTTGCCGGAACGCATCAGCTCGCCGACCATGCTCGTGGTCAGGTCGGCGGTGCTGCCGCGCAGCCGGGCCGGCAGCCCGTCCATGCTGACCAGGCGCAGCTGGTCCTTCTCGATGAGCACGAACCCGCCGGCGTCGGCCCGGGTCAGCTCCCGGAGGCTGGCGGCGATCCGGTCCAGCACGGCCGGCAGCTCCAGCTGTGCGTTCATATCGGCCACCACGTCGCCGAGGCGGCGCACCACCCGGGCGCGCTCGGCCATGTAGTGCTTGACCGCCTCGTCGCCGGCGGTCTGATGACAGACGCTGACCCAGCCGGTCGTCTCGCCGGTGCTGCTCACCAGCGCGCTGGTGTCGATCCGCAGGTCCAGCAGGCCGCCGTCCTTGCGGATCCTCCGGGTGGCGAACGAGACCTGGCCGCCGCTGGTGACGTGCTCGAGCACCGCGTTGTGCTCGGCCTTCAGCTCGTCTGGGATGAACGACAGCTCCAGGCCCACGACCTCGGAGGCCTTCCAGCCGAACATGCGCTCGGCCGCGGGGTTCCACAGCGTGACGGTCCGGTCCATGCCGAACGCGATGATCGCATCGGCGGCACACTCGATCACCGCGCGCGCGGTAGCGTCGATCCGCTCCCGGTCGCGCCCGGTTGCCACCGCCAGCCTCAGGGCCACGCTCTCATGATCCCACCGCTGAGCGCTGCCTGGTCCACGAAATCCCGAGCTTGCCAACCCGGGTCGGGTTTCGCCAAGCCGACGCCGCTGGCGAAATAGCCCCAAGTCGGGCAGCAGCGGGTGAATCCGCGGCCACGACACAGCCATGGCGTGACGACGACGCGGCCATGCCGCGACCACGCCCTCCCGAACCCGCACCGAACCGGGACGGAACCGCGCGCGCGGAGCCGGCGTCCAAGGGGCATGAGGCCACACGTGCTTCGGGCGCCCGGCCGCGCCCGGTATCTGATGATCGCCGCGTTCTGCGTGGCCGCAGCCACCGCCTGCGGCAGCGCCCCGGCTCCCTCGGGCGCGTCGGCGCCGGGCGGCGCGGCACCGAAGGTGTCTTTGGACATCAAGGTCAGCGGCGCTCCGGGCACCCCGGCCAAGCAGTGGACGCTGCGCTGCGACCCGGTGGGCGGCACTCACCCCGACCCCGCCGCCGCCTGCGCCACGCTGCTGCGGACGAAGAACCCGTTCGCGCCGATTCCCAAGGGGGTCGTCTGCCCGATGATCCTGGTCGGCACGAAGACCGCGATCGTCAAGGGCACCTACTTCGGCCAGCACGTCGACATGACGATCACCGAGGGCGGGTGCGACCTGGCTCGCTGGGCCAAGATCGGCCAGATCTTCAACTGAGCGGCCCGCATCCGCGGCGCGCGAAGTTATTTGAGCAGGCGGGACATCCGGCGGTCGGCCAGGGGCTTGCCGCCGGTCTGGCAGGTGGGGCAGTACTGCAGCGCGGAGTCGGCGAACGACACCTCCCGGATGGTGTCGTCGCACACCGGGCAGGGCTGTCCCGCCCGCGCGTGCACCCGCAGGCCCGCCTTCTTTTCCTTCTTCAAGTCACTGGCGGCCAGCCCGTCCGACCTGGCGATCGCCTCGCGGAGCGTGCCGACGATCACCGCGTGCAACTCCGCGACCTCGTCCGGGCTCAGGCTGGCTGCCAGCCGGAACGGCGACATCCTGGCCGCGTGCAGGATCTCGTCGGAGTAGGCGTTGCCAATGCCGGCGATCACCCCCTGGTCCCTGAGCAGGCCCTTGATCTGCGTGCGGCGCCCGGCCAGGATGCCGGCCAGGACCTCAGGGGTGAAGGCCGGGTCGAGCGGATCGGGCCCGAGCGAGGCGATGCCGGGAACCGCCGTCGGCTCGGTGACCAGGTACACCGCCAGCCGCTTGCGAGTGCCCGCCTCGGTCAGGTCAAAGCCCGCCCCGTCGGCGAACCGGAGCCGGAATGCCAGCGGCCCCTTGCCCGGGCGCGGCGGCTGATCAGGCAGGCTATCCCGCCAGCGCAGCCAGCCCGCCCGGGCCAGGTGCATGACCAGGTGCAGCGGGCCGTCCGGCCCTCCGGCAGGCGCGCCGCCCGGGGCCGGCTCGGCGACCAGGTCGAGAAATTTCCCGTAACGCCGGGCCTGGCTGATGGTCCGGCCGCGCAGCGCGGTCAGCTGCGGGTCATACGTCTTCAGCACGGAGATCTCGGCGACGTCCGCTCGGTCGATGACCCGGCCCGCGGCCCGTTCTCTCAGGTCCGCGGCCAGGGCCTCCACCTCGGGTAGTTCCGGCACGTTGTCGATTCTGCCTGGTCCCGGCCAGTGCGCGGGCGCGAGTTCCGGGCCTGGCCGTCACCGGCTCGTCGCGGGGCGGCCGGCCGGGCCGGCGGGCAGCGGGAGTGCGCGGGCCGGGACGACGGTCGACTGCACGATCGAGCTGGTGGTCTGGCCGTGCATCAGGAACCTGTCGAGCACCGCCTCGAACTGGTCCAGCCCGGTCGCGTGAACGCGCATGATGAAGCAGTCCTCCCCGGTGATCCGATGGCACTCGGTGACCTCGGGGATCGCGGCAGCCAGCTCCGCGATCCGGCGCAGCTGTCCCGGGCCGGGCCGGATCCGCACATAGGCGGATGCCGGGAAGCCGAGCGCCGCCGGGTCGAGCTCCAGGCGGTAACCGGCGATCACGCCCGAGCGCTCGAGCCGCTGCACCCGCTCGGTGACCGCCGGAGGCGAGAGGCCGACCCGGCGGCCCAGCTCCGTCATCGTGATCCTCGGCTCGCACTGCATCTCGGCCAGGATCCGCCGGTTGACCGCATCGGCCAGGAGAGTGCCTGGAATATCCTCGCGAACTGACGGCCTTGGCTGACGTTTGTTAGGCATCTGCGCCTCCGGGCCTTCGGCTACCCATGCAGGTTACGCGCGATGCCGTCAAGTATCGGTCCATGCCAGCATTTCGCCGCGCCACGCTACCGGGCGATCCGGCCGCCGACGCCCCGGCGGGCTGTGGTGATCGGAGCACGCCGGAGCAGGCAGCCCGCGGACGCCGCCTGCCGCCGCATGCCTATTTCCTGGTCAGCGCGGTGTTTCATTACCTTGGCCCGGCCCTGGCCGTGCTCTTGTTCGCCCGGGTCGCGCCGCTCGGGGTCGCCTGGATCCGGATCGCCGCCGCGGCGGCGATCTTCGCGCTGTGGCGCCGCCCGGGCCGGCTGTGGCGGCGGTGGCGGGCCAGCACGGCGAGTACCCGGCGGCTGCTGCTGGCGTTCGGGATCGTCCTGGCCGCCATGAACGCCTGCTTCTACCTGGCGATCGCGCGGATCCCGCTGGCCACCGTCGGCGCCATGGAATTCCTCGGCCCGGTCGTGCTGGCCGCCCTGGGCGTGCGGACCAGGCGCAACGCCGCGGCCTTCGGGCTGGCCGTGGCGGGCGTTTGCCTGCTCACCGAGGTCCAGATCACCGGCCAGGCGGTCGGCCTGGCGTTCTCGCTGGCCAACTGCGGCCTCTTTGCCCTCTACATCGTGCTCGGGCACCGCATCGCCGCCGACGGAGGCGGCACCGGCATCGACCGGCTGGCGACGGCGATGCTGATCGCCACGGTCGCGATCACCCCGGCCGGGATCGCCGCGGCCGCCATCGCGTTCACCCGCCCGCTGCTGCTCGGCGCCGGTTGCGGCGTTGGCGTCTGCTCGTCGGTCATCCCGTACGTGACCGATCAGCTCGCGATGGCCCGGCTGCCGCGGGCGGCCTTCGCCCTGCTGATGTCGCTGCTGCCGGCCAGCGCCACGATCATCGGCGTGATCGTGCTGCACCAGGTGCCACGGCCGCCGGAGATCATAGGCATAGCGCTCGTCGCCGCGGGCGTCGCGCTGCGAGCCGAACCGGCCGGGTGAGGCCCGCGTTCGGTGGCAAGAAATCCGCCAGGCGCCTAAGCTGCGGCCAGCGACCTCACCGGGTTGGGAGGAGCTGACCGCAGCGACGTGGGCGAGGAGGGATTTGAACCCTCACGTCCTCTCGGACACACGGACCTGAACCGTGCGCGTCTGCCGTTCCGCCACCCGCCCTGGGCAGGGAGTCAGGTTAGCACGTCCGCGAGCAATGCCGCGTCGCCGATACGATCGGATGCGAGCACGCACGAGGAGGGAGAGGGGGTACCCGGTGGGAGTTCTGCAAAGTTTCGAGCGCAGACTCGAGGGGATGGTCGAGGGTGCCTTCGCGCGGGCGTTCAAATCGGAGCTGCAGCCGGTGGAGATTGCCAGCGCGGTGCAGCGAGAAATGGATGACCGCGCCGCCATCGTGGCCCAGGGCCGGACGCTGGTCCCCAACGACTTCGTCGTGGAGCTGGCGGACTCGGACTACGAGCGCCTCGAGGTCTACGCGGACAGCCTTGGCATCGAGCTCGCGACACTCGCGCGCGAGCACGCCAGGGAGCAGGGGTACTCGTTCGTCGGCCCGGTCCGGATGCGGTTCGAGGGCGTCCCTGACCTCACCACCGGCACGTTCCGGATCCGGTCCGGCGTCATCCGCGGCACCACCGTCGAGGACGGCGAGATCCGCCGGCCGGCCAGCGATCTGCCGCGCCCGTCCGGCGGCTTCGCCGGGACGCCGCGGCTGCTGGTGTCCGGGCCGGAGCCGGGCGCGGACGGCAACAGCCAGCGCACCTACGAGCTCAGCGCGCCGCTGACCATCCTGGGCCGGGGCACCGACTGCGATCTGCGGCTGGTCGATCCGGGCGTCTCGCGCCACCATGCCGAGCTTCGGGTGGAGGACGGGGAGGTCGTCCTCGTCGACCTCGGCTCCACCAACGGCACCTTCGTCAACGGCCAGCCGGTCCGGCGGGTGGCCCTCTCCGACGGCACGCGGGTGACGCTCGGACGAACCACCCTCGTCTTCCGCAGGGACGGTATCTACTGACATCGCACGACCGCACGACCGCAGCGTCACGACGACAGGCTGACCCGGCCCGGGCACCGTCAGCCACCGACCAGCAGAGGGCAGCAAAGGCATGACCCGATGAACGCGCTCACGCTCACGCTCATCAGGCTCGCGTTCCTGGCCGTCCTGTGGCTGTTCGTGATCGCCGCGGTGGGCGTGGTGCGGACCGACATGTTCGGCTCGGCCGCGTCCCCATCCCGCCGGCAGGCCCGCAGGCAGCGAGCGTCCCGGCCCGGGCCACCGCCGCCGACCAAGCCCCCGCGGGCCCCGCGGCCCAGCCGGAACCAGCGCTCGACGCCGCAGCAACTTCTGGTCACCGCCGGGACACTGGCCGGCACCTCCCTCGGCCTGTCTGATCAGCAGATCACCATCGGCCGCGCGAATGATGCCACATTGGTACTCAACGATGACTACGCTTCGACCCGGCATGCCCGGCTGTTCCCGCAGGATGGTCAGTGGATTGTCGAGGATCTCGGCTCAACCAACGGCACCTACCTCGACCGTCAGAAGGTAACCCAGCCGACGCCGGTACCGGTCGGCGTGCCGATACGCATCGGTAAGACCGTCCTGGAACTGCGCAGATGACACTTGCACTCCGATACGCGATCCGCTCGGACGTCGGCCTCCTCCGCGAGGGAAACGAGGACTCGGCGTACGCGGGCCCGCACTTGCTCGCGATCGCAGACGGCATGGGGGGTCATGCCGCCGGCGAGGTCGCCAGTTCCGTCGCGATCTCCGCCCTGACCGGCCTGGACTCCGACGTACCCGCAGACCACCTGCTCGACGCGCTCGCCGCGGCGGTCGCGTCGGCCAACAACACGCTGCACGAGATGAGCGTGGAGGACCCGTCCGTGGAGGGGATGGGCACCACGCTGACCGCGCTGCTCTGGTCGGGCAGCACGGTCGCCGTCTGCCACATCGGCGACTCGCGCGCCTACCTGTTGCGCCAAGGCGAGTTCCACCAGATCACCCGGGATCACACCCTGGTCCAGTCGCTGGTCGACGACGGCCGGCTCAGCCCGGCCCAGGCGGCCACGCACCCGCAGCGCTCCCTGGTGATGCGTGCGCTGCAGAGCGGCACCGAGGCCGAGCCCGACCTGTCCATCATCGAGGCCGAGGCTGGCGACAGATACCTGCTCTGCTCCGATGGGCTGTCCGACGTGGTCAGCGAGGACACGCTGCGCGACACGCTGACCAGATACACCGATCGTGAGCAGGCGGTTACTCAGCTCATCGAGCTGGCCATCCGGGGCGGGGGCCCGGACAACATCACCTGCATCGT
>JASHUI010000525.1:0-8423 GCA_030040095.1 Streptosporangiaceae bacterium
CGGGTCGTCGCCATCGACGGACAGCGGGGCGATGCCACGGGCGTGACCTGGCGGGTCGTCGACGTCCGTGACCCGGCGCTGGCAGGCCGGCTGGCCGGGGTCGACGTTGTCGTGCACACCGACGTCAACCTGGCGCCGGACGCGGACCAGCGCTCGCGCCGGGCGTTCAACGTCCGCGGCGCGCAGACCGTGCTGACCGCGGCGGCCGCGGGACGGGTCGGCCGGGTGGTGCTGGTGACGAGCGCGATGGTCTACGGTGCCCGGCCGGACAACCCGGTCCCGCTGGACGAGTCGGCGCCGCTGGGCGCCGACCCGGACGGCAGCGTGGTCGGCGACCTGCTGGAGATCGAGCACCTGGCGCGGCGCTCGCCGCAGGCCAACCGGGGCATGGCCATCACCGTCGTCCGGCCGGCCGCGCTGGTGGGCGAGGGCGTGGACACCCTGATCACCCGGCATTTCGAGGCGCCGCGGCTGCTGGCCGTGAAGGGCTGCGCCCCGCGCTGGCAGTTCTGTCACGTCGATGACCTGGTCAGCGCCCTGGAGCTGGCCGCGACGGGCGAGGTCACCGGCGCGCTCGCCGTCGGCTGCGACGGGTGGCTGGAGCAGGAGCGAGTCGAGGAAATCTCCGGGCTGCGCCAGATCGAGCTTCCGGCCCGGCTGACGTTCGGCACCGCCCAGCGGCTGCACCGGGCCGGGATCACCCCGGCCCTGGTCACCGACCTGCACTTCGTGGTGTACCCGTGGGTCGTCGACTGCGCGACGCTGCGGGAGGCCGGGTGGAAGCCCGCGTTCGACAACGAGACCGCCCTCCAGGTGCTGCTCGAGCAGCGCGCCGGGCACCATGCGGTGGCGGGCCGCCGGCTGGACAAGAAGGACGCGACCATCACGGCGGCCGGCGCGACGGTCGCGGTCATCGGGACGGCGGCGATCGTGCGCGAGGTCCGGCGCCGGCGCCGGAGCACCTGACGTGGCGACGGCTGACGTGGCGGCTGGCGTGGCGGCGGCTGAGGTGGCGGCGGGCGCGCACGATAGCTTGTGATCGTGGACATCGTGAGACTGGCCGAGCTGCGAGACGTCCCGCTGTCGGTGGACGAGGTGCTGAACGCGGTCTCGGACCCAGCCGCCGGGGGAGTGGCCCTGTTCGTCGGCGCCGTCCGGGAGGAGGATCACGGCCGCCGCGTGGTCCGGCTCGGTTACAGCGCCCACCCCTCGGCAGCGGCCGAACTGCGGCGGGTCGCCGAGAAGGCCGCGGCCACCCACGGCGCCACGGCGGTCGCCGCCGTGCACCGGGTTGGCGACCTCGCGGTCGGCGACCTCGCGGTGGTGGTGGCCGTGTCCTGCCCGCACCGCGCCGAGGCGTTCGACGCGTGCCGGGCGCTGATCGACGACCTGAAGTCCACGGTTCCGATCTGGAAGCACCAGGAGTACGCCAGCGGCGACAGCGAATGGGTCAACAGCGCGTAGTCTTCCCCCATGTCCCGCCGAGCCGCGACGCTGCTGGTGGCAGCCGTCGGAGTCCTGATCGCGATCGTGGTCGCCGTGGTCGCGCCGGTGCCGTACGTGGCGCTGATGCCCGGGCCCACCCTGAACACCCTGGGTTCGCTCAGCGGCAAGCCGCTGATCCAGGTCAAGGGCCACCCGACCTACCCGGCCAAGGGCAACCTCAACATGGTGACCGTGTCCTTCCTCGGCGGGCCGGGCAGCAACTTCAACATCTTCGGGGCGCTGCGGGCCTGGCTGAACCCGAGCGACGCGGTGGTCCCGGAGTCCGAGATCTTCACGCCGGGGCAGAGCTCGCAGCAGGTGGCCAGGGAAGACACCGAGGAGATGGCCAACTCGCAGCAGACGGCCACCGCCGCGGCGTTCTGCCAGCTCAAGATCAATTTCAGCACCGTGGACACGGTCGAGGCGACAATCCCCGGCATGCCGGCCGCGGCCGCGCTGCGCCCGGGCGACGTCATCTCGGCGGTCGACGGCACGCCGGTGACCTGCCGGGCCGATGCCGGGACCCTGATCAAGGCGCGCAAGCCCGGCGCCCCCGTGGAACTGACCATTCTCCGGCACGGCACGACCGAGCACGTGCGGCTGGTGACGGCCAATGTCCAGGGCGTACCCGAGATCGGCGTGGAGGTCGTGGAGAGCTTCGTGTTCCCGTTCAACGTGACGATCAGCGTCGGCGATATCGGCGGCCCCAGCGCGGGGCTGATGTTCGCGCTCGGCATCATCGACAAGATCACCCCGGACAACCTGACCGGGGGCCGGTTCATCGCGGGCACCGGGGAGATCGAGGCCAACGGCACCGTGGAGCCGATCGGCGGGATCCAGCAGAAAATGGCCGGGGCCCGCGCGGCCGGCGCCACCGTCTTCCTTACCCCGGCGGCGAATTGCCCGGACACAACGGGATCAGTGCCCGCCGGGCTGCGCCTGATCGAGGTAAGCTCCCTGGCCGGTGCCATCGCAGACCTTAACGCGCTGAAGGCGGGCAAGCCGGTTCCCTCCTGCTGAACGCCTCGCGTGCGGCGGGCGGGCCGGCCCGGCACCGGAATGGCTGCGGGAACCGAATCGGGTACCGGTAAGTTGCCGTCAGTGAATATGCGCATTCGCGTGCGGTGCCGGGGTGCAGTGCGCCCAGAACGCCGGGCCCGCTGCCGGGTGCCCGATGTGAGGTAAAGGGGGAGGCGTGGCCTTCCGACACGCTGGCCATTCCCGGCCGCCGGCCGGCCGCCCCGTTGTGCTACCCCGGTGGACCAGGTTCGTGCTGCCGGGCCTCGTGGCGCTGATCGCGCTCATCGTGATCATCGGCGTGGCCGCCGGGATCTGGACCGACTTCCTGTGGTTCCGCTCGGTCCACTACAGCTCGGTCTTCGACATCACCTACGGCGTGAAGTGGGTCCTGTTCGCCGTCGCCGCGGTGTTCATGATGACGACGATCACCGTCAACATCCGGCTCGCCTACCGGCTGCGGCCCGAGCGCCCGCCGGCCTCGCCGGAGCAGCAGGGCCTGCAGGCGTACCGGTCGGCCATCGACCCTCGCCGCAGGCTGGTGGCCGGGGTCGTGGTCGGCCTGATCGGGCTCATCTCCGGGCTGTCCGCGGCCGGGAGCTGGCGCACCTGGCTGCTGTTCGCGAACCGGACCCCGTTCGGGGTCAAAGACCCGCAGTTCCACCTGGACCTGTCGTTCTTCGTCTTCGACTACCCGTTCATCCGGATGGTGCTCAGCTACCTGTTCGCGGCCGTGCTGCTGTCGCTGCTGCTCGCGGCGGCCGTGCACTATCTCTACGGCGGGCTGCGGCTGCAGGTGCGCGGCGAGCGCGCGACCCAGGGCGCCCGGGCGCACCTGTTCGTGCTGGCGGGCGTCTTCGTGCTGCTCAAGGCCGTCGCGTACTGGGTGGACCGGTACGGCATCGACTTCTCGCAGCGAGGCGTGGTGCAGACCGGCGCCTCCTACACCGACGTGAACGCCGTGCTGCCGGCCAAGACCGTCCTGGCCGTGATCGCGGTGATCTGCGCCGCGCTGTTCTTCGCCGGCGCGATCCGGCGCAACGTGATGCTCCCGGCGGTGGGGTTCGGCCTGCTGGTGCTGTCCGCGGTGATCATCGGCGGGGTCTATCCGGCGATCGTCCAGCAGTTCGTGGTCAAGCCCAACGAGCTGGCCAAGGAGGGCCCGTACCTGACCAGGGAGATCAACAGCACCCGGCTCGCCTACGGGCTCACCCACGTGCAGATGATCCCGTATTCGGCGGTCTCGGCCGAGTCGGCGGCGCCGCTGGCCCAGCAGGCGGCCGCGCTTCCCGACGTCCGCGAGCTGGACCCGGGCGTGGTGTCCGCCTCGTTTCAGCAGCTGCAGCAGGTCAAGGGGTACTACACGTTCCCCGGCGTGCTGGCGGTCGACAGGTACCAGGTCGCGGGCAGCACGGTGCCGCAGGACATGATCGTCGGCGTCCGGGACATGTCGGGCCCTCCGGCCGGCCAGGACAACTGGATCAACAGCCACCTGGTGTACACGCACGGGTTCGGTTTCGTGGCCGCGTCGGCGGACACGTCGTCGGGCGGCGGCAACCCGGCGTTCACCGAGAGCGACATCCCGCCGTCCGGCGAACTGCGGGTAACCCAGCCCAGGGTGTACTTCGGCGAGGGGGAGACCAGCTACGCGATCGTCGGCGGCCACCAGCTCGAGCTCGATTACCCCAATGACAGCGCCAGCGGCCAGGCGAACACCACCTACCAGGGCGGCGGAGGCGTCCCGGTCGGCTCGCTGCTGAACCGGGTGCTGTACGCGATCAAGTTCCGCGAGTTCAACATCCTGCTGTCCGGGGCCATCGACGGCAACTCGAGGATCATGTACGTCAGGGACCCGCTGTCCCGGGTGGAAAAGGTCGCCCCGTTCCTCACCCTGGACGGCAATACCTACCCGGTGGTGGTCGGCGGCCAGATCCTCTGGGTGGTCGACGCCTATACGACCACCGACAACTACCCCTACTCCCAGCGGCTGAGCCTGCAGCAGGCCAGCGCGAACAGCTACAGCCCCGGCGGCTCGGTCGTCGGGCCTGCCAACCAGGTCAACTACATCCGCAATTCGGTCAAGGCCGTGGTGAACGCCTACACCGGAGCGGTCACGCTGTACCAGTGGGGTGGCAACGATCCGGTACTCGACGCCTGGAAGAAGGCCTTCCCCGGGGTAATCAAGCCGCAGAGCGCGATACCGGCCGACCTGCTGCCGCACCTGCGCTACCCGCCGGTCCTGTTCGAGGCGCAGCGCGAGATCCTGGCCCAGTATCACGTGACGCAGGCCCCGGAGTTCTACGGCGGGCAAAACTTCTGGTCCGTGCCCACCGACCCGAGCGGCACCAACCCGAATTCGTCCAGCCAGCCACCGTACTACCTGACCATGACGATGCCCGGGCAGCCGCAGCCGGAGTTCTCGCTGACCACGACGCTCACGCCCCGGGGCAGGGCGAACATGGCCGCGTTCATGGAGGTCGACAGCAACCCGCAGAGCCCCGGGTTCGGCACCATCCGGGTGCTGCAGTTGCCCCAGGACACCACCATCCGGGGGCCGCAGCAGGTGCAGAACGACTTCGAGTCCAAGGCCGCGGTCGCCTCCGAGCTGAGCCTGCTGCGCCAGGAAGGGTCCCACGTGACCGAAGGGAACCTGATCACCCTCCCGGTGGGCGGAGGACTGATCTACTTCGAGCCCGTGTACGTGTCGCAGGCGGCGGCGGGCAGTTCCGGCGCCTACCCGACCCTGCAGGACATGCTGGTGTACTACAACGGGCAGATCGGGTTCGCGCCCACGCTGGCCGGGGCCCTGGCGCAGGTGTTCGGCACGTCGCCCGCCCCGGCCACGACCGGGACCAGCCCGCCGAGCAGCGCCCACGGCGCCGCGGCGAGCCCGCTCGTGCTCGAGTACCTGGAGCAGGCCGAAGCCGACTACAGCGCGGCGCAGGCGGCGCTGCGCAGCGACAACCTCGCCGCGTACGGCAGCGACCTGGCCCAGATGAAGGCGGCGCTGGACGACGCGAAGGCCGCGGCGCAGGGCGGCACGACGGTGCCGTCGCCGTCGGCGACGGCCACCCCGTCGGCGGGCCCGTAGACCCGGGACCGGCCGGCGGGCCGGTGGCCAGCCGGTAGCCGGGTGGTAGCCGGTTGCGGGCAATCCGGCCCCCGGCCCCGCCGCGCGGACGCGTTGCCGCCGTAGAGGGCGTACGCTCGGTGCTGACGGGACATCCAGAGCAAAGTTCGCCTGCCGTGGTCTCGTACGCCCAGGCAGGCCTGGCGAAAGGAGCCGGACCGGTCGTGCCCCGTGTGCTTGTTGACGCGACCGCCGTGCCCGCGGACCGCGGCGCGGTCGGCCGTTACGTTGACGGACTGGTCAGCGCCCTGGGCGCGGCGGGGGCCAACCTGGCCGTGGCCTGCCAGCGCGCCGACGAGGAGCGATACGGGCGGCTGGTCCCGAGCGCGCGGATCGTGGCCGGACCGCCGGCCATCGCCCACCGGCCCGCCCGGCTGGCCTGGGAGCAGAGCGGCCTGCCCCTGGTGGCGCAACAGGTCAGCGCCGACGTCATCCATGCCCCGCACTACTCGATGCCGCTGCGCCCCGGCGCCCCGATCGTGGTCACCATCCACGACCTGACGTTCTTCACCGAGCCCGACGCCCACAGCCCGGTCACCGCGACCTTCTACAAGGCCGCGATCCGGACCTCGGCCCGGCGCGCCACCCGGCTCATCGTCCCGTCCAAGGCGACGAGGGACGAACTGGTCCGGGTGCTCGGGGCGGACCCGACCAGGATCGACGTTGCCTACCACGGCGTCGACCACGCGCTGTTCCACCGGCCCGCCGAGGACAAGCTGCGCCAGGTGTCCGACCGGCTCGGCCTGCACGGCAAGCCCTACCTCGCCTACCTCGGCACGCTGGAGCCGCGCAAGAACGTGCCCGCGCTGATCAACGGGTGGGCCGAGGCCGTGGCCGATCTGAGCGACCCGCCGGCCCTGGTGCTGGCCGGAGGCAGCGGCTGGAGCGAGGAAGTGGACGAGGCGGTCGCGAACGTCCCCGCCCACCTGCGCCTGGTGCGACCCGGCTACCTGCACTTCACCGACCTGCCCGGGTTCCTTGGCGGGGCTCTGGTGGTCGCGTTCCCGAGCACCGGCGAGGGCTTCGGGCTGCCCGTGCTCGAGGCCATGGCCTGCGGGGCCCCGGTGCTGACCACGCACCGGACCTCGCTGCCCGAGGTGGGCGGCGACGCGGTGGCCTACACCGAGCCCGACGCCGACAGCATCCGTGCCGCGCTGCGGGCGCTGCTCGACGACCCGGCCCGCCGGGAGGCCCTGGGCACCGCGGGGCACGCCCGCGCCCTGGAGTTCACCTGGGCGGCATCGGCTGAGGCGCATACGGCGTCCTACGAACGTGCGGCGGTCCAGGGACACTAGTAACCTGCCTGCTCATGCCGACTAATCCGCGCGATTCTCTCGAGGCGATCCTGCTGGTCGGGGGCCAGGGCACGCGGCTGCGCCCGCTGACGATAGCGACGCCCAAGCCGCTGCTGCCGACTGCCGGGGTCCCCTTCCTCGCCCACCAGCTGGCCAAGGCAGCGGCGTACGGGGTCACCCGGGTGCTGATGGCCACGTTCTACCGGGCACAGATGTTCGCCGAGTGCCTCGGCGACGGCTCCTCGTTCGGCCTGGAGATCGAGTACATCCAGGAGGAGACGCCGCTGGACACGGGGGGCGCGATCCGCAACGCCGCATCGGCCCTGCGCGGCGGGCCGGACGATCCCGTGATCGTGCTGAACGGGGACATCCTGTCCGGCCACGACCTGGCCGCTCAGGTGGCGGTGCACCAGGCCGCGGGCGCGGCGGTCACCCTGCACCTGGTGGAGGTGCCCGACCCGTCGAGATTCGGCTGCGTCCCGACCGACGCCGACGGGCGGGTCACGGCCTTCCTCGAGAAGACGCCGGACCCGGTGACCAACCGGATCAACGCGGGCTGCTACGTCTTCCGCCGCGAGGTCATCGACCGGATACCGCGGGGCCGCCGGGTATCGGTCGAGCGAGAGACCTTCCCCGCCCTGATCGCGGCCGGGGAGCTGGTGCTCGGATACGTCGACACCTCGTACTGGCTCGACGTCGGGACCCCCGAGGCGTTCGTCTGCGGCTCGCGCGACCTGGTGCTGGGTGAGCTGGTGTCGCCGGCGCTGCCCGGGCCGTGCGGCGAGGCCCTGGTGCTGCCGGGCGGCGTCATCGAGCCGGGGGCCAAGGTCGGCGGCGGCACCGTGGTCGGTGCGGGCTGCCGCGTCGGGCCGGACGCCGAGGTGGATGGCAGCGTGCTCTTCGACGGCGCGGTCGTCGGCCAGGGCGCCGTGATCAGGTCCAGCGCGGTGGGCCGCACCGCCAGGATCGGCGACGGCGCGGTCCTCGACGGCGTGGTGATCGGCGACGGGGCGCGGATCGCCTCCGGCAACGAGCTGGCCCGGGGCCTGCGGGTCTGGCCGCAGGCGGAGATCGGCCCGGCCGCGATCCGATTCTCCACGGACGCCTAGCGCGAGCCGGGCCAGGATGCCCGGATCGCCCCCGCCTAGGCTGGGGTTTATGACCGCCCAAGCGCCAGCCCCGCGGCAGCCGCCGCCCGCGGCGCTGCGCCGCGCGCTGGCCCGGGCCAGGGACGGCAAGGCCCTGGACCAGGAAGAGGCCGCCGTCCTGCTGCACGCGCGCGGGGACCAGCTCGCCGAACTGCTCGGCTACGCCGCGCGGGCCAGGGACGCCGGGCTGGAGCGGGCCGGCCGGCCCGGCGTCATCACCTACTCCCGCAAGGTCTTCATCCCGCTGACCCGGCTGTGCCGGGACCGGTGCGGCTACTGCACGTTCGCCACCGTGCCCGGCCAGCTGGCCGCACCCTACCTGTCGCGGGACGAGGTCATCGAGATCGC
>JASHUI010000526.1:0-34479 GCA_030040095.1 Streptosporangiaceae bacterium
GAGCGCGTACGCGACGCCGCCCGCGATCGCCGTCGCGGCAGCCAGCGCGACCATCGGGCGCCACCGCAGGAGCGGACGGACGGCGGCGGGGACCCGGTGACGGTGGTCCGGTCCTGCCCGCCCGGTGACCGCGGCCAGCAGGCGCGCCCGGCCCGCGACCAGCCGCGCCTGAGACGGGAACGGGACGCAGGCCCGGAAATCGGCTATCCATCTGGATTCATCGATTTTGTTCATCTACAGAGGCACCTCGTGACGAGAAGTCGGGTCGTTGCCGCCCAGCGCGGCCCGGACCCTGATCCGGGCCCGGTTCAGCCGGGACCGGACCGTCCCGACCGGAATGCCGAGCGCGGTGGCGACCTCGGCGTACGAGAGGTCCGCCCAGGCGATCAAGAGCAGGACCTCGCGGTCGCCCTTGGCGAGGGTGGCCAGAGCCCGGGCCAGGTCGCGCGTCGCGATCGCGGAGTCCACGCGGCTCGAGGCGTCCTCGAACGTCGCCTGCTGGGTAAGGACCGGGTCGGCGCCGGTGCGGGCATAGGCGCGCAGCATGCGGACCTCCGATCGCGTGTGCTTGCCGATCAGGTTCGCCGCGATGCCATACAGCCAGGGCCGGGCGTCCGACGAGGCCCTCGGGTCGAAGCGGGCTCTGTTCCCGAACGCGGCGAGGAAGGTGTCGGCGACGATGTCGTCGGCGACACCTTCGCCAAGGCGCCGGGCGACATACCGGTGCAGCGGGGCTGCGTGGCGGTCGTAGAGGATCGCGAACGCCTGGGGGTCGCTCGCGGACCACTCGATGATCGCGGCGTCGTCGGGTGGCGCCGCACTGGGTGCCTGCTCGGGGCAAGCTGAGGGCTCTGGCATGCGCGGCTCCGCGGCTGGGTGACTACCGTCAACTCCTTATCACCCGATCACCGCGCGAGGGTTCGCCGAGAACGACCCGATCCCGGCCGCGTGGCGTTCACGGCCGCGGGCGCGGCCCGCCGGTGCCGCCGGGTCCTCGCGGCGCGATGACCGGCTGCGCGATCAGGTCGTCGGTGACCTGCGGGCCGGGGGCCGACGACGGGCTGACCATCTCGGCGGCCAGGTGCTGGAGGAGGCCGCGGATCGTGGCCGCCGCCAGGTGGCCCATGACCGCACGGTCGAGGGCGGCGCCCACCCGGCCCAGCGGCGGCCGGTAGACCCCCGAGCACGCCAGCGTGCACGTCCGAGGCGAGGCGGGCGACAAGACCAGGTCGGCGTCCAGGACCGGGAACAGGGCCGCGGCATCGCCGGCCGCCTCCCACCGGAAGCCGACGCTCATGCCCCGCCGCGACCAGGCCGGATCGAGGAACCGGACCCGGACAAGCTTCGCCAGGCCGTGCACGTCGCCGAACGGGCCGACCCGCAGCACCGCCTCGGTGCCATCCCGGTATGCCCGGTGCGACGCCCCGGCCAGGCCGCCGCCCCTGGTCAGGTTCACCAGGCGGACGGCGGCCGTGTCCAGCGGGAGGCGGACGCGGACTTGCTCGGCGAAGAACACGCTCAGATCGTCAGGCTCGGGCGCCGCGGTCCGCACGGGCCGAAGGTCCCCTTGCCCGCCCGCAGAAGTCCTCGGGCAGCGTGCGGCACTGGCGGCGCAAGACCCGGTTACGGGTCGTCGATGGGCCAGGTATGCACGGGCAGGCCGGTGTCCGAGTGCCCGATGTAGCTGTGCAGCATCGCGGCCAGCGCTGCTGGCCGGTCCAGCCGCTGCTCGGCGCGGGCCAGCGTCGCGCGCTGCCAGGCCGCGCCGGTCTGGCCTGAGGCCGCCCGTGCGGCGATGACGCCCAGGAACAGGTCCGCCTCGCCGGCCGCCACGCCGGCCTGGAGCAGGCCCTGCCTGGCCACGGGGACCAGTTCGCCGACGAGTTCGGCGGCGGGAACCGTCCTTGTCTGATCCCGGCGGTCCGCCGGCCAGGTCAGCTCGGCCGACAGTCCCTGCTCGGCAGCACGGTAAAAGCCGTAGTCCGCGCGCTCGAACGGCAGCGCATACGTCCAGTGCGGATCCTGCTCAGCGAGCCCGAGCGACAAACCGATCAAGAACGCGGCGTTGGCCTGCATGTCGATCACCGTGGGGCCGGCGGGCAGTGCCCGCATCTCGATCCGCAGGTGCCCGCCCCACGACGGGTCGTAGATGACCCGGTTCCAGCGCCAGACGGTGCCCTGGTGCAGCCTGAGCTCGGCCAGCGGCGGCGGCTGCCACTGCCCGTCCGGCGGCACTGGCGCCGGGTCGCTCAGCACGGGCAGCAGCGGCTGATACAGCCGGACGCTCTCGGTGAACAAGGCGAGCGCGCCGCCACGCACCCAGCCCGTGCCCAGCGCCGTGCGCGACGGCCGACGGCGCGGTCCCTGGCCGCCGCGATCGTCCACGGCCTGCTTGTAGAGCGCGATCCTGGTCTCTTCCCACAGCCGCCGGCCGAGAAAGGTCGGCGAGTTGCCGGAGACGGCCAGGACAGGGCCCGTGGCGAGCTGGACCGCGTTGTAGACGCGGTTGAAGTCGGCCGGGGCCACCCGAAGGTGCACCTGGAAGGAGGTGTTGGCCCCCTCGATGAAGACGTCGTCGCTCACCAGGTCGAGCCGGTCGGCACCGACAATGAGGATGCGGACCTTGTCGCGCCGCGACCGTCGCAGGCCGCTGTTCAGCGCACGGTAACGCGGCGTGTCGGTCATCGCGCCGCGGCCGATGTCGTCCGCGGTCAGGGTAGGCAAGATCCCGATCAGGACAGGCCGTCCCTGGTAGCCGCTGGCCACGCCGGCCACCCGCTCGATCAGCAGGCTCAGCTCGTCCCCGAGCGCGGTGAACGGCCGGCCGGCCAGCGCCGTCGGCGTGGCGTTGAGTTCCAGGTTGTAGCGGTTCAGCTCGAGGGTGACCCGCGGGTCGGCCGTCGCCGCGCGGATCGCCTGATTGCGCGGCAGCGGCCTGCCCGCGCCGTCGATGAGGAACAGCTCGAGCTCGGCGCCCACCGTCGCCGGGCCCGCGCCGAACCCGGGTCGCTCCAGCAGGTTCCCGAGCGCTGACAGCGCTTCCTCGAGGCGGTCACGAAACCGCGCGTAATCGTCGTCGCCGAAGGCGTCCCGGCGGAGCTCTTTCCCCATACCTGCCTCGCCGTCACAGATCGTGAGCTGAGCCGCGTGGCGGTTCCCGTCCGCTCCCTCCGCCGCAGCCGCGGCCGGGCGCACCGATTCGCCGACCGCTCAGCGTCGCAGGCAGGATGCGCACGTAATGGTCCTTGGCTCCGGGCGCCCATGGCTCGAGCGCAAGCTCGCGGAGTCTGGCCAGCTCGAACGGATCGGTAACTTCGATGGCCTCCCCCCGGATCAGCACGCTCCAGCCGGTGCGAGTGGCGGCATCGGCGCGATCAACCTCGAACGCCACCAGGCCACCGCCGCCAGCCATGTCGAGTTTGGCTCCCTCATCGGTGCGGATAACCACCATGTGACGATCGACCACGAAGTTGACCGGAACCACGATCGGCCCGCGCTCATCGACGAAAGCAAGGCGGCCCACGGACTCGCCCGCCAGCAACTCAAAGCACTCTGACCTGGTCAGCTGCTGCCAGCCGACTCCGAGCCCGGGTGATTCACCCATAACCGATACTGACACGTCCGTCCCCGCTGGCAACAGGCGGACAGCACGTCGCGGCGCGCGTAAGCTTCATGCCCGGCAGCGACCCCGGCGCCTTCCGGCTGCGCCGGTACGAGGGAGCGCACGTGCGGCACGGTGTCGTGTTGTTCTCCAGCGATCGCGGCATCACGCCGGCGCAGGCGGCGCGGGCGGCGGAGGCGGCTGGTTTCGATTGCTTCTATGTGCCCGAGCACACCCATATCCCGGTCCGGCGCGACTCGCCGCACCCGCGCACCGGGACCGGGGAGCTGCCGGACGACAGGTACCTGCGAACGCTGGACCCGTGGGTGGCGCTGAGCATGGCCGCCGCGGTCACGAGCACGATCAGGCTCGGCACGGCGGTCGCCCTGCCGGCCGAGCACGACCCGATCACGCTGGCCAAGACCATCGCCTCGCTCGACCACCTGTCGGGCGGCCGGGTGGAGCTCGGCGTGGGCTTCGGCTGGAACGCCGACGAGCTCGCTGACCACGGCGTGCCGCCTGGGAAGCGGCGGGCGGTGCTGCGCGAGTACCTGGCGGCCATGCAGGCCCTGTGGTCGCAGGAGGAGGCCAGCTACCAGGGCGAGTTCGTCAGCTTCGCCGCCTGCTGGGCGTGGCCCAAGCCGGTGCAGCAGCCGCGGGTGCCGGTCCTGGCCGGGGCAGGCGGCACCAGCCAGACCTTCGGCTGGATCGCCAGGTGCGCCGACGGCTGGATGACGACGCCGGGCGAGACCGGCCTGGACGGCAAGATCGCGATGCTGCGCCGGGCCTGGCGCGAGGCCGGCCGCGACGGCCAGCCCCGGGTCACCGCGCTGGCCGGCAAGCCGGACCCGGACATGCTGACGCACTGGGCGCGGATCGGGGTGACCGACGTCGCGTTCGGCATGCCGGACCGCTCGCCGGACGAGGTCGTCGGCTACCTCGGCCGGCTGGCCGACAGGCTGGGCCTGGCCGGGGAGGACGCCGGCCCGGGCCCCCCGTGAGGAGGCGCTACTGGAGCCCGGCGCGGACGGACGTGATGCGCTGGGTGTTGAAGCCGAGCCAGTGCATCCGGCCCGCGTAGCGCGCGTGCTCGACCTTGAGACAGCGATCCATGATCACCGTCATGCCGCCCTCCTCAGCGATCCTGGCGCCCTCGTCGTTGATCACGCCGAACTGGCACCAGAGGGTGCCGGCCCGGATCTTCACCGCGTCCCGCGCGATACCCGGCAGCGCGTCCGGCGCGCGGAAGACGTCCACGACATCCACCGGCACGGGCACGTCGAGCAGGCTCGGGAAGCACCTCTGCCCGAGGATCTCGCTCTCGCGGGGATTCACGGGGATGACGCGGTAGCCGTGCCGCCTGAGGTAGTAGCCGACGAAGTGGCTGGCCCGCAGCTCGTTGCCGGACAAGCCGACGACCGCGATCGTGCTGGAGGCGTGGAGCACGCGCTGGATCGTCAACGGGTCCTGGTACCGGCCGAGATCGGTCATGTCGTCGTTACCTCGTCTCCCGCTGTGACGGCGACGAGCGCGAAACCCTGCTCCAGATCCCAGATCAGGTCGTCGACGGATTCGGTGCCCACGGACAGCCGCACGGTTCCCGGTCCGACGCCGGCCGCCCGCAGCTCGGCGTCGCTGAGCTGCCGGTGCGTCGTGCTGGCCGGGTGGATGATCAGGCTCTTCGCATCCCCGACGTTCGCCAGGTGGGACCAGAGGGTGACGCCGCGGATGAGGTCCTGCCCGCCGGCCCGCCCTCCGGCGCAGTCGAACGAGAACACCGCGCCGGCACCGCGCGGCAGGTACTTCTCCGCGAGCGGCCGGTACCTGCTCGACGGCAGGCCCGGGTAGGTCACGTTCGACGCCAGCTCGTGCGACTCCAGGAAGGCCGCGACCGCAAGCGCGTTGTGGACGTGGCGTTCCATCCGCAGCGACAGCGTCTCCAGCCCCTGCAGGAACAGGAACGCGTTCAGCGGCGCGAGCGCCGCGCCCAGGTCGCGGAGGGTCTCGGCCCGCAGCTTCATCAGATAGCCGTAGGTACCGAACGTCTCGTGGAACTGCAGGCCGTGGTAGGCCGGCGACGGGTCAGCGACCGCCGGAAACCGGCCGTTGGACCAGTTGAACGTGCCGGCCTCGACCACGACGCCGCCGATGCTGGTGCCGTGGCCGCCGATGAACTTGGTCGCCGAGTGGACCACGATGCCGGCGCCCCATTCGATCGGGCGGCACAGGTACGGCGTCGCGAACGTGTTGTCCACGATCAGTGGCAGCTCGTGCTCGTGCGCGAGCGACGCGAGCGCCTCGATGTCGAGCACATTCCCGCCCGGGTTGCCGATCGTCTCGGCGAAGAACGCCTTCGTGTTGGCGCGGACCGCCCGCCGCCAAGCGTCCGGGTCGTCCGGATCGACCCACGTCAGCTCCACGCTCATCTTGCGCAGCAGGTGCTTGAACTGGTTCACCGTCCCGCCGTAGAGCGCCGACGACGAGACGACGTGGTCGCCGGGCTGCAGCAGCGTGAAGAGCGCGGCCGCCTGCGCCGCGATCCCGCTGGCGAACGCGACCGCGCCGCAGCCGCCCTCCAGGCTCGCCACTCGCTCCTCGAACACCGCGACGGTCGGGTTCATGATGCGGGAGTAGGTGTTCCCGTACTCCTGCAGGTTGAAGTAGGCCGCCGCCGATTCCGGGTCCTCGAACACGTAGCTGGTCGTCTGGAAGATCGGGACTGCCCGTGCTCCCGTGTTCGGGTCGGGCCGCTGCCCGGCATGCAGTTGCCGGGTCTCGAATCCGAACGCCCGGACTTCCTCAGGACGCGGGTCCTTGTCGGTCACGAAGTGCCCCCCTTCGGCCTCACCGGCGGGCTCCGGCTTCGGCCAGGCTGTGCTTGCTCAAAAACCGGCGGATGATGGGCGTCTGCCGCGCTTCCTCGAGCAGGAAGCAGTCGTGGCCGTACGGCGCGTCGATCACGTGGAACTCCACCGGCTTGCCGAGGGCGCGCAGCGCCTCCTCGATTTCCCGCGACGCAGCGGGCGGGTACAGCCAGTCGGAACTGAACGCGATCAGCAGTGTCCGCGCCGACACATCGTCCAGCGCGCGGACCAGCGACCCGCTGCCGTACTGCCGGGCGAGATCGAAGTACGTCAGCGCGCGCGAGGTCAGGAGATAGGTGTTGGCATCGAAGCGCCGGACGAATGACTCGGCCTGGTGGCGCAGGTAGCTCTCGACCTGGAACTCCGGCTCGGTAATCGTGTAGCCGATGTCGTCGGCGAACTGCAGCCGCCGGCCGAACTTGTCGCTCAGCGCCAGGGCGGACAGGTACGTGACGTGTCCGACCATGCGGGCCACGCCCATGCCGGCGTCGGGCGTCCGGCCTGTTCCGTAGTAGCTGCCGCCCTGCCAGGCCGGGTCGCGCATGATCGCGTCACGGGCGATCGCGTTCCAGGCCACGCCCTGCGGGTGAAGCGCGTGGGTGCTGGCTATCGACACGACGGCATCGATCTGATCAGGAAACAGGACAGCCCACTCGAACGCCTGCATACCGCCCAGAGAGCCGCCGGCCACGGCGGCCAGCCGCTCGATCCCGAGCTCGGTCAGCAACGCGCGCTCGGTCCGCACCATGTCCGCGACAGTGATCACGGGGAAGTCCGGCCCGTAAGCCCGGCCGGTCGCCGGGTCGATGGAGGACGGCCCGGTCGTCCCCCGGCAGCCGCCGAGCAGGTTCGTGGAGACGACGAAAAAGCGGTCGGTGTCGAACGCCTTGCCTGGGCCGATCATCCCGTCCCACCAGCCGAGCCCCTTACCCGCCGCGCCGTCCCGGTCCTCGGCTCCGAACCCGTCGCGGGTGCTCTCGTCGGGGGGCGATGCCGCGATGCCCGCCGCATGGGCGTCGCCGCTGAGCGCATGGCACACCAGGATGACGTTGTCACGCCGGGGTGAGAGATCGCCGTAGGTCTCGTACGCGACACGCACCGGGCGCAGTTCCCGCCCGCAGTCGAGTCGCACCGGCTCTGGCAGGTCCAGGTACTGGGTTTCGACAGTGCCGACCGAGCCAGCCACGCCGACCGAGCCAGCCGCGCCGGCCGAGCCGGAGGCGCCCGCCGCGAGCGTCGACGCTGGCTCCGCCATGGGGGCTATGTTAGCTTGCCCTCGGTTGTGTATTGTCAAGCATCCCCATAGGCATTCTAGGGTGAGCGAGAGGGGAATCACGGGATATGACTACAGTCACCAACGGCGTCAACGTTCAGGCGCTGCTCGACGCGCGCGACGCGCTGAAGGGGGCGCCGGAGGCCGCCCAGTTCACCTGGCGGGCATCCGCCAAGTGGAACCACGGCGTGCACAGCACGATCAAGGTCCAGAGCTTCTTCGGGCTGGGGCAGGAGCAGAGCCACAAGGAAGAGTCCACGTTCGACGCCGATCACCCAGAGGTTTTCGCGGCCGAGGACAGCGGCATCACGCCGATCGAGTACCTCATCGTCGGCCTGGCGAGCTGCCTGACCGCCGGTGTGGCGTCGGTGGCGGAGAATCGCGGGATCCAGCTGCACTCGGTCGAGGCGACGGTCGAAGGCCATCACGACATCCGGGGCATCCTGGGTGCCGACAGCGACGTCCGCAACGGTTACAACGACATCAAGGTGACGTTCACGATCGATGCGGATGCCTCCAGGCAGGAGATCGAAGCGCTGGTGGCGCAATCCCAGAAGCGCTCGGCGGTGTTCGACGCTCTCACCAACCCGACGGACGTCACCGTCGAGGTCGCCTGAGAGGCTGACCCCGTGGAGCGTGCCAGCGCGGTCGTCATCGGCGCTGGCCATGCGGGCCTGGCCGCCAGCCATTTCCTCACCGAACTGTCGATCGATCACGTCGTGCTCGAGCGCGGCGAGGTGGCGAACTCCTGGCGCCGCGAACGCTGGGACTCCCTGCGGCTGCTCACGCCCAACTGGCAGTGCCGGCTTCCGGGCCATCGCTACGAAGGCCCGGAGCCGGACGGCTACATGACGGCCGGGGAAGTGACCGAGTTCATCGAGCGCTTCGCCAAGGTGTCGAACTCGCCCGTCCGGACCGGCGAGAACGTCACGTCGGTGCGACGTGCCGGCGGCGGGTACCAGGTGACGACGAGCCTTGGCGAGATCCGCTGCCGGACCGTGGTCATCGCCAGCGGTGCGTGCAACGAGCCCGCGGTGCCGCGGTTCCGGGACGCCGTGCCAGCATCCGTCGGGCAGCTGACACCGTTCGGCTACCGCGAGCCCGCCAGGCTGCCCGACGGCGGCGTGCTCGTCGTGGGAGCGTCCGCGACCGGCGTGCAGCTCGCGGCCGAGCTGCGGCGGTCCGGGCGGCCGGTGACCCTCTCAGTCGGCGAGCACGTGCGGTTGCCGCGCACCTACCGCGGACGCGACGTGCTGTGGTGGATGGACGCGTCTGGGGTGTGGGACCAGCGGCACGACGCGCTCGAGGACCTCGCCAGGGCCCGGCGGCTGCCGTCGCCGCAGCTGGTCGGGACTCCCGAGCGGGCCACGCTCGACCTGAACGCGCTCGCCTCGATGGGCGTGGAACTGGTGGGCCGCTGGGCAGCCGTGCGGGACGGACGGGCGCTGTTCTCCGGCGGCCTGCGCAACGCGCTGCGGCTCGCGGACCTGAAGATGGACCGGCTGCTGGGTACCTTCGACGAGTGGGCCGCGACGGACGGCCGCAGCGCCGAGGTCGATGCTCCCGAGCGATTCGACCCGACGCGCGTTCCTGAGTCCGCTCGGTTGCAGCTTGACCTGCGAAGCGGGGAGATCCGCACGGTCGTGTGGGCGACGGGTTTCCGGCCTGACTACAGCTGGCTGGAGGTGCCGGTGGTCGATGCGAAGGGCCAGCTTCGGCACGATGGCGGTGTGGTCGAGAGCCCGGGCCTCTACGCGCTAGGGCTGCCCGTCATGCGGCGGCGCAGGTCCACGTTCATCTGCGGTGTCGAGGACGATGCGCGTGAGGTCACCGGCCACCTCGCTCGCTACCTGGCCGGGCCATCGCCGTGGCCGGCAGGCCCTCAGGGTCAGCCTCATCCTCGACGCGGCCCGCGGGGTTAACCCGCGGGGGGGTCCCCGGTGCCGGCCAGCTGCAGGTCCGGCGCCACCAGGCTGGACATCCGCTGCCGGACGCCCAGCACGTACTGGCGCACATACTCCGCGCCGGCGATCCGCACGCCGTTCTCGTCGGCGCGGGCACCTGGCAGCGCGGCGAGCGCGCGGGCGATGGGATGGGACGCGACATCACCTGGTGGCACGCCGAACATCCGGGCCATGGCCGCGTAGCTCAGCCCGGAGGCGCAGCCAAGCGACTTTTCCAGGGCGAGTTCCAGGGTCACCGGGCCGGGCAGCATGGAGACCGGGTCGGACAGGAACCGCGGCAGGCCATGGGTGGTCAGGCAGCCGCGTGGCGCCAGAAACGAGTAAGCCTCGCTGCCGAAGCCAAAGGTTTCGCCCGCGTACCCGAAGTAGTAGTCCAGCGAGACGAAGTCCGCGTCGTGCGGCGGCCTGGTCCAGTGAAAGTACTCATGGTTGCGGTACCCCGCGTCGGCCAGTGCGCCCTCGATCTCGGGCAGTCCTGCCGCGTAGTCGGCGGCACCCCAGGCCCGCACGCCGCCCAGGCGCAGCTTGCGGACCAGCGAGCTGTTGGTGACGGGGTTGTAGACGTGCGCGGCAATGTGCGCGAGGTCGAGCGAGATGGCGGTCTGCACGCTGTGCAGGGTCTGCGTCACCGATTCGCCGGGATATCCGATGATCAGGTCGATGCTCAGCCGGTCGAAGCCGTACTGCCTGGCCAGGTCGAAGACGGCCAGGCCCGAAGCGGCGCTGTGCCGCCGCCCCATGCCGCGCAACGTAGCGTCGTTGAAGCTCTCGACCCCGATGCTCAGCCGGTTTACCCCTATGTCGCGCATGGCGGCCAGGACCGGCGGGCTGATGCTGTCGGCCGTGGCCTCGACGCTGAAATACTGCTGCGACAAGTCCCACTCCGGACCGAACGCGGCGGCGATGGCGCGCAGGTTGTCCGGCGACAGGGTGGTCGGCGTGCCGCCGCCCCAGTTGATGCCGATGGGCGCGTACCGTTCGGCCAGGCCGGGCACATGGTGCCGGATGCTGGTGACCAGCGCCCGCACGTACGGGTCGTGCAGGTCGCGGTCGAGAAGCACGCTGTTGGGGATCGCGCTCACGCACCGGCAGAAGGCGCACCGGGCTGGGCAGAACGGTACCTGTACGTACAGCAGGATGGGCTCTTTCATGACCGTGCTATCCGGCCGAGGCAAGGGCGCCGTAGGCCGCGGCGTCGAGCGCTTCGGCCAGGGCGAGCTGGAAGCCGCTGTCGTCGTAGAGGGCCGCCAGCCGGTACCCGTGCATGCTCTCGGTTTGCCGCGAGGTGACGTCGGCGTGCTCGCTGAGCTGCCACCAGATCGAATGATGGTCGAGCGGCACGACCGGCAGGTCCTTGCGGGCGTCGGAAAGCTTGCGCAGAAGCAGGCGGATGTCGTGCGAGAACCAGTGCGTCCGGCGGCCGTAATAGGGCTCCTGCCGCGTCCTGGGTGGCGGCTGGCTGGCGCCGTAGTGCTCGCGGTAGAGGAACGCGAACTCGCGCAGCGCCGGCCAGCGCCGGGACGCGTCCAGTGTCCGGTCGGCCTCGCGCTGCAGCCCGTCGGCCAGCGCGGGGGTCTGGTGCATGCCCAGGCCATCGCCGACCAGGCGGTAGGAGTAGTACATGGCAAAGCGCCGATCGGGATCGACCACCGGCAAGAGCGCCATCTGGTCCCAGCCGGCGTCGCGGACCAGAGCGAAATTGGCGATGGCCGTGTTGGACCCGACGGTGTCCAGCGATTCCCGGTTACGCCGGATGAAGTCGACGCTCTCCCGCGCTTCCTGCTCAGACTCGCCGGGGAAACCGGTGATGAGGTTGATCTGCAGCGCGATGCCCTCGTCGGAGCACCAGCGCAGAATCTGGCTGGCGTAGTCCAGATCGGTGTTCTTGCCCATCAGCTGCTGGATGCGCTCCGATCCGGCGTCCAGTCCGAAGATCAGCCTCCGGCAGCCCGCCTCGGCGAAGCGGCGGGCCACCTCCGGCGTCCAGAGTCGGTGCAGCCGGCCGAACACCATCCAGCGAATATCAACGTCGGCGTCGCGGATCGCGTTGGCGAGGTCCAGCCCGAACCGCGGCATGAGTTCCTCGTCGACGAAGTAGTAGTACCTGCACCCGTACCGCTCGGACAGGTACTTCAGGTGCCCGGCCGCGTCAGCGGCGTCACCCAGGACGAATCTGTCGTAGGTCTTGTAGTGGCTGCAGTAATGGCACCGGCCGTAGCTGCACCCGCGCGAGGACTGGTAGGGCAGGACCCGGACCGGAAGGAAGTAGCTGTCCAGCGGCAAATCGCTGAAGTCAGGGCACAGCTTGCTGAAGGACACTGCCCGCGCCGGCGGGCGGCCGGCCAGCTCATCGAGCAGGTCACCGAGGGCCCGCTCGGCCTCGTAGGGCATGTACCGGTCGAACAGGGCGCCGAACCGCTCGTCACCGGGCAGTTCGTCGCGCAAGCGGGTCACCATGCTGCCGCCGGCCACCAGGACGCCGGGCCAGGTCGCCCGCAGGTGCCGGGCCAGGGTGAAGCTCGGCAGCAACTGCTCGTCCAGGCCGATGGAGATGCCGATGACGTCGGGCCGGAAGTCGGCGATTGCTTCGTCCGCCCATGCGGCCAGCAGGTCGACGAACGGGTTCTCCGACCGCATATCCGAGCCCTGCCACAGCTGCGCCGGGCTGCCGGTGGCGAAGCGGGTGCGCAGCTGCGACAGCCCGATGTCGATGCAGCCGTAGGCAGCCGAGTACAACTCGAGCGCATCCTCCAGAACCCGCACCGACCACTGGAGCCGGCCGTAGTCGTAGAACTCCTCGGCGGTCTTGAGCACCATCTTGGCCTCGTCCAGGTGCTCCAGGATGTAGTCGGATCTGATGACGGCGGTGGCGATCCTGGCCAGCCGGACAGCGGCGGGTCCGGTCAGCTCGGCGAGGGCGTCGAGTTCGTCCAGCTCGGCGCCGATCGAGTCCAGCGCCTGCTGCAGCGCATCGCGCGACAGCGCGTGCTCGTAGAAGCGCAGGTTGAGGTCGACGATCTTGCAGGCATGACCGCGGCGCTCCGCTTCTGCCTTCAGGATCGGTAATGACAGGTGCGCGTGGAAGGGACGGCACTGGGGCGGGAAGAACAACAGCAGCCTCACGGGAGCCTCGCTATCCGAAGACCCGGTCGCGGAAGAGCGCGGCAAGCCATCCTGACCCGAATACCGCATCGTAGACGCCGCCTCCCTCGCGCGAGTGAAGGTCGACCATTTCACCGACGAAGCTCGCGTTACAGGCGAGCTGTCTTGCACCGGAACCCGGCTGCGCGGTGGCAAGCTGGGCGAACCAGTGGCCGAGGCACATGCGGGCCAAGCCGAGTGACCAGTCGATCGGCGGCTCGTCTAGCCAGAACATCAGCCGCACGCCCGCAAAGGTGGGCGGGTTCTCTTTGGCAAGGGCGGCGGGCGGCTGGCCGAGAAGGCCCGAGAACAGCGCGCGAAAAGCCGCCAGCTCGCTGGGCTCGCCGCGGTATCCCGCGATGGTGTTGAAGGTCCCCGCCTTGATCTTGAGGTTCAGGTTCATGACGTACAGCGGCAGCCCCGTGCCCGCGAGGGGGATACAAATACACGCCACGATCGAGGACATATGCGGGATCTCGCTGTCGAGCGAGAACCACACCACCCGGCCGAAGCTGGCCGACTCCCAGACGTCGAAGCGGTGACCAGCGGCGAACGGGCGAGATCTCGAGTCGATGACGAAGCGCTGCACGGCGCTGCTGTCGGCGTGCGCGTAGCCGAGGGTTTCGAGATGGCTAACGGCCAGCCAGCTGTATAGCTCGGCTCCGCCATCGATGAGCCATCCCACCAGGTCAAGGTCTGCCACTACGCAGTGCCTTGCGTTGTGTCGGACGACACCTGATCAATCAGGTATCGAGATCGCCGATCTTGGCGCCCAGCTGGAACTTCTGGTCGAATGCGTCCACCTTGCCCGCACCCACCAGGTCGTCGCAGACGATGACCAGGGCCTGCTTGCCCTCCAGCTCGCGCAGGGAACTCGACCCGTTGCCTCCGCTGAGGGCACCCCTGTCGTAGCGGCCGGTCCTGACCTGCCCGGTGTTGCCCGCCGCCTCGTCCTCGAGGACTACGACGGCTACCTGCTTCCCGGCGAGCATTCTCTCGCCCCGGCTCTGAAGTTCATCGACGTGCAGGCGGCCATCCTTGACCTGGCCCTGGAAGGTCGGATACATCTGGCTGTCCTTTGCTTCGGGCGCCAACTGGGACGCGGAGAAAATGCCCGGCTGAATAGCCGAATACACAATTTATGCCGTTTATGATCTCCTTGATCCAGTTCAATTACGTGCCTATCATGGCTCCGGGGCCCAGTCAAGGCCGCCTGTTCGCCGTTATAACGGCAGCCGCGGTGCGGCTGTAACTGCCGGATACTTTTGGGACAGGGGGTTTTGCAGTGAGCCAGCCCGCGCTCGTTATCGACCAGGTCTCGAGGTACTTTGGCAGGCGGGCGCACAAGGTGCATGCGCTGCGCGATGTGAGCTTCACCGTCGCGAACGGCGAGATCGTCGGATTACTCGGCCCGAATGGCGCGGGCAAGACGACCCTGAGCAAGATCGCCGCCACCTTGCTTTTGCCGTCGGCCGGGCGGGTGCTGGTGCACGGCATAGACGCGGTGGCCAGGCCGCGCGCCGCCCGAGAGGTCACCGCGGCGGTCTTCGGCGGCGATCGTGGCCTTTACCCACGGCTCAGCGGCCGAGTCAACCTAAGCTTCTTCGCCCTCCTGCACGGCGCGTCCCGCAAGGACGTGGCGACCGGTGCCGAGGCCGCGCTGGAGCGGGCAGGCCTCGCGGCAGCAGCGGACCGGGCCGTGGAGACGTATTCGCGCGGCATGCGCCAGCGGCTTCACCTGGCCATCGGCCTGTTCACCAGGCCGCGCCTGCTGTTGCTGGACGAGCCGACGGCGGGCCTGGACCCGATCGAGGCTGAGCGGCTGCGCGAGGCCATCGCGGCCCTCCGGGCCGCCGGGGTGTCGGTGCTGCTGACCAGCCACTACCTGCTGGACATCGAGCGTCTCGCGGACCGCGTGGTGCTGCTGGCCGACGGCAGGCTCAGCGGCGACATGCCGGTCGCGCAGTTCGCCCGGACCGCCGGCTACGTCAGCACCGTGACCATCAAGGCACGCGGCCGCCCGCCGGCCGGCTTGCTGGGTCCAGCCGGGCCGGCCGGCGGCGGGCTGCTGGTCGACGAGCTGCGAGCCGATGGCGACGTCTGCATCGCGCGGCTGCGGGTCAGGGACTGGCGCGCGGAGTCGTTCGGTGAGCTCAGCCAGCTGCTCGGCACGCTGTTCCGCGGCCTGGAGATCCTGGACGTCAACGTCGAGCCGCTGCGGCTCGAAGACGTGTACGCGCGATTCCACCACGATGACGCGCAGCGTGGCTAGCCGCCTGAAAGCCGCCTGGTGGGTGCTGTGGATCAGCGCAGTCGCCCAGTGGCGCACCATGACCGCGCTGATCAGCGTCGTGACAAGCATCGTGCTGCCCGCGGCCTTTCTGATCGCGACATCGCGGGTGGCCGGGCACGGCGGGCCCGACAGCAGCACCCGCATCGTGGTGGCCGTCGCGCTGATGTCGCTGTGGACATCCACGGTGTGGGGTGCGGGCGGCGTGCTGCGACGCGAGCTGCGTGACGGCACGTTCGGCGCGACCGTGACCGGGCTGCATCCGCCTTACCTGGTGCTCCTCGGCAAGTCGCTCGGCGGCACCCTGCACGCGCTCAGCTTGATCGTCCCGACCACCATCGTGGCGGTGCTGCTGCTGCGCCTGCCGGTGCGCGCCGCCGACCCGGCCTGGCTGGCGGTCGGCGGCCTCCTGGTGGTCGCCTGCGGCACCACGCTCGGCATGATGCTGGCCTGCGCGTTCCTGCTCACCAGGTACGGCCTGCAGCTGTCCAGCGCGCTGATGTACCCGGTCTACCTGCTGGGCGGCCTGCTCGTCCCGGTCAGCGTGCTGCCCTCTCCGCTGCGGCTGGTGTCCGCCGCGATCAGCCTGCGCTGGGCGACGCAGTTCTTGGTGTCGGCGGCCGCCGGGCGGGCGTCCCTGGTGCCGTTGGGGGCGGCGGCGGGACTGACGGTCGCGTACTTCGTCGTCGCCTGCCTGGCCTTCGCCAGGATCGTCCACCTCGCGCGCGCGGACGGCCGCTTTGAACTCTGAGCCGTCCGTCGGCCGCCTGACCGGCAACCGCCGTACCGTCGGCCGGGCACCGGCCGGCGCCACGGTGACAGCCCGCGCGGCGGGTCGCGGCCGGATGGCCGGCGCGGTTCGGCTCGGCATCCGCCAATTCCTCGCCGATAACCCGCCGCTGGTGCTGCTGACTGCCGTCGCGCCCAGGCCGGTCGTGCAGTACCTGTTCTTCGTCGTGCTCAGCCGGGTGCTCGTCGGGCCGGGCTACGCTGGCCTCGCCTTGACCGGCGGCCCGGCGCTCGCGCTCGTGCAGGTCGCGGTGATGATCAAGGAAGTGCCGCTGACCGACAAGTCGTCGGGCACCTTCTACCGGATCCGGCTCGGCCGGCCGCGGCCGTTCCTGGTCATGGTGGCCAGGGCGCTGCCCTACCCGGTGGCCGGATTTCTCATGCTGACCGCGTGCGTGCTGGTTGTGCCGCCGCTGGCCGGGCACGCTTCGCTCACTCTCATGCTGCTCGCGGAGCTGCCACTTTATGCACTGATGGCGTTCACCACCTGCGCCTGCGGCCTGGCCGCCGCGTTGCTCGCGCTCGGCAGGCGCGCGGAGGTGCTCACCAGCAACCTGCTCGGCTATCTCATCATGCTGTGCTGCGGAATATTCCTGCCGGTCAGCAAGGTGCCATTCGCCGGCGTGATCGGGCGGCTGCTGCCGGTCCGCAACGGGCTGATCGCGGTACGAGCGGCGGTCAGCGGGCAGCCGTGGCTGCGGCCGGCCCTCGCCGAGGCGCTGGTCGGCGTTTGCTGGCTGGCCGCCGGATTCCTGATAATGCAGGTTCAGATAAGGAATGGCCGGCGGAACGGCCGGGATGATTATGGTTAGCCATCGAACTGGCCGGCCGTATTCCAAGGCCATCGCCGCGATGCCCGCCTTGGCAGCATCAGGTGCCAGGGTTACACTACGGAGCACCGCCGGTCAGGAGGATTGGGTGTCCGAGACAGATATCCAGCAGCGGCTACAGGCTGGAAATCGGCAGTATCTCGATAGCACAATCCTCACCGAGGGCAATCTGTTTCCTGACATCTACCGTACCTTTCTCGAATACCTGGAGTGGCTGAAGCGCGATCTCGCGGAGGCCGAAGAGCTTCGGCTCGCGCGGCTCGACTCGCAGCTGAGGCACGCCGCGGCGCAGGTGCCGGCCTATCGCGGCCTGGACCCGCAAGCCGGGCTGGCGCGCTGGCCGCTGACCGGCAAGGCAGACCTGCGCGACCGGCTGGCCGACTACTGCGACGACGCCATCGACATCTCCCGATGCCGTGCCAGTTTCTCGTCGGGGACGGCGGGAATCCCGCTGCGGGCCATCCATGACTTCGACCACATCGTGCATAACCACGCCCTGGCGCTGCGCCGCAATCACGTGGCCGGCCTGCCGCTGCGCCGCAGGATCCTGATCCCCATGCGTGACGGCGCGCTGCCCTGGATCGAATATGCCTCGCCAGCGTACGGGAACTCGATCGTCGCGCAGTTCGGCTCGGTGGGCGAGGACGGCCGATTCACCGACGCCATCACCAGGGCGGCGTCATTCGGGCCCGATGTCATCTTCGGCCATCCGTCCGGATGCCTGCTCTTTGCCGAGTCGCTGCGCGCCTGCGCGCTGACCGTGCGGCCACGACTCGTGCTGACGATGGGCGAGAAACTCAGCCGCGCCGTCCGGGACGAGCTGGAGTCGCAGTTCTGCTCGCCCGTCGTCGAGGGCTACGGCATGAACGAGGTCGGCACCATCGCCGTCCAGTGCGCACGCCGCAGGTTCCATGTCGAACAGGAGCGCGTGCTCGTCGAGATCATCGACGACGCGGGCCAGCCGGTACCACCAGGGCAGCCGGGCGAGATCGTGGTGACCGATCTCATCAACCGGGCCATGCCGCTGATCAGATACCGCACCGGGGACGTCGCCACCCTCACGGACGGGCGGTGCGACTGCGGCTATCCGGGCGAGCTGCTGGCCGACATCGAAGGCCGCGACCACGGAATGCTCATCCTGGACGGCGGCAGGATCGCGGTGCCGGTGATCGCCCTCACCAGGGTGGCACGGCTGCAGCGCCTGCGGCGGTTCCAGTTCATCAGGCGAGCGCCGGCGCAGATCGAGGTGCTGATCTCGGTCCTCGACGGCGCGTCCGCCGCCGTGGTGACGCGGCAGCTGACTGCCGACCTGCGCACGTTCCTGCAGGACGCGGCGGCCGTGGAGGTACGGCTCGCTGGCGATGCGGACTTCTTGCCGAGTATGTCAGGCAAGGACACCGACTACGTGTCGCTGGTCTGAGCGACACCCGGCAGCACGAAGGGAGGTGGCCGGTGACGAAGGAAGAGCTCGTCGGACAGGTGGAAATATTGCTGACGCCAGACGTGGCCGTCTAACTGGCGGGTGTCTGCACTGATTCGCCCGCCATCGCCAGGCCGCTGAGCCAGTCGCAGGCGAGGTTGCCCGCATGGCAGGCGGCGTCGCGTGGCGGGCGAGCAGGCACCAGCAAGCCGCTTGCACCGGCACGCAACCTTTCTTGCTCATGCCTGCGTCCAAGTTAGATGAGTCGCAATGCTGTGGCGGTGCTCGCGCTGGGCATCGCCGTCCTGGCCGGCTGCGGCGGCAGCCCCGGCTATCAGCAGGCCGTGCCCGGTACGTTCGTGCGAGTGGGCGGGCCGGCGCCTGGCTCCCCGGTCCCGCTGCCCGGCACGATCACAGCCCGCGCGGCGACGGGCCAGACGTTCACGGCCACGGCCGGCCGCAACGGCCGCTTCACGCTGTCGCTGCCGCCTGGCAGCTACCATGTGACCGGCCGCAGCCCGCTGATCCAGTCCGGGCGGATGATCTGCGCCGCGACCGCGGAACTGCGCTTGACCCGCGGCAAGCCCGCTGGCCCGGTCACCGTGGTCTGCTCGATCTCGTGACGAGGACGCGGCATCGGCGCCTCGGCGTCGTAGGCGGGCCGCGCGGCAGGATCCGCGCCGCCGGGGCTGTCTGATCATCAACACCTCCCTCAATGGCCGCTCACGCCGCGCGGACATCTCCTAGCCGTAGAGATGGCACCGTCCTCTCGAAGAACTCGAGCCTCCGAAATTCCCAGAATGGTGTAGCGACTCATCTGGCACGGATAGCTACAGGGATATATAATATATTTGGTTGTAATAACTTTCGATCTTGAAAGGGCCCGGCGGGTCTGCTATTGTTTCAAATGATCATTTATGGCATGGACGACCGGACAGATCATCCCTTTTCCTCCCTTTTCCTTATGAACCGCTTCTGCATGCCCGGCGAGCTTCGAGAAAACTAACGGCCACCAATAAATCGCCAAAGGACCGACACCTGGAAATGGCCTCGATCAACGGCTCAGGTCAGAACGGCAGTGGCGAAGGCCGGGGGAAGGATTCATGGTGTTAAGAGAAACGACCGCGCGGGAAGCGCCGCTCGCCGGACGGCCGCAGAAGGCACTGACGCTGGCCTGCCACCGCCACGGCGTCGCCGAGCAGCCTGAGGTGCCCTGGGCCTGCCCGACCTGCGGTTCGACCCTGCGCGCGTGCCCCGAACTCGATGAGATATCCCTGGACGTGAAGCGGCCGGACAGGCCGTACAACCTCTTTCGCTTTGACGAGTTACTCCCCATCAGGGGTGCGGCGCGTACCGGAAAACACACCGGCTGGACACCTCTCGTTCACGCCGAAAGGCTCGGCGCAGAGTTAGGCTTACGCCGGCTCTACCTGAAACTGGACTGCTACAACTGGCCGACCTATTCCTACAAGGACCGAGTGGTGGCCAGCGCGATCCAGCACGCGCTGGAAAACAATGCCGACACCATTGCCTGCGTGTCGACTGGAAATGTAGGCAATTCGGTTGCCGCGCTCGCGGCGGCCGCCCACCTGAACGCGGTCATCTTCTACCCGGGTGGCATTGAGCCGACGAAGATGCTCATGTGCCTGGTACACGGCGCATCGGTCATCCAGCTCGACGGCACCTTCGACGACGTCAACCGCGTGTGCCGCAGGCTCGCGCTGGAGACCGAGATCCCGTTCGTCAACCTGACGCTGCGCCCTTACTACGCCGAGGGCGCCAAGACGGTCGCCTACGAGGTGATCGAGCAACTCGGCTGGGAGCAACCAGACCACGTGATCGTGCCCACCGCGGGCGCGGCCCTGCTGACCAGAATCTCGTACGGGTTCGAGGAGATGGCACGGCTCGGCCTGACCCCGGGCCGGCGGGGTCCGCGGATCCATGCCGCGCAGGCCGCGGGCTGCGCGCCCATCGCCGACGCCTTCGCGGCCGGCGAACTCATCCCCCGGCCGCGGGTGCCCGACACGGTGGCGAAGTCGATCGCGATCGGGAACCCGAGCGACGGCGCGGCCGCGCTCGCGGTGATCGCCGAGACCGGCGGCAGCGCCCTGGGCGTCGACGATCGCGTGATCATCGACGGGGTCCGGTTGCTCGCCGCCACCGAGGGCGTGTTCACCGAGCCCGCCGGCGGCGCCGCGATCGCCATGACCCGCGCTCTGGCCGAGACGGGCGCGGTCCGCCGGGACGACGCCGTGGTCGCCGTGGTCTCAGGCAGCGGGCTCAAGACCCCGGAGCTGGTTGACGACTCGTTCGGCCACGTCATCCAGGGGATCGCCGAGTTCGAGCCGGCGCTCGCCGCGCTGAGCAGGTGCCGGACGTCCGCAGGCGCCTGCGATGACCGCGCCGGGCCCGCGCGCGAGCGTCCTTAGCCCGGTCCCGGCCGTCAAGACCCAACCATCTCGGCGCAAACGGAGAACACATGACAAACGGTGGCGTCCCAGGCGAGCGTGAGGCCCTGCTGCTCCAGGCCCTGATCCGGAACGAGTGCGTGAACTACGGCTATGACAATCCCGAGTCGGGCAGGGAAATCCGTAACGCCACGGTGCTCGCCGACTTCCTGAGCGGCACGCCGCACTTCACGAGCCGGCTCGTCGAGACCGTCCCCGGGCGGACCAACGTGATCGGCCGCTGGGAGGGCGACGGCGACGGCCCGACTCTCGCCCTCCTCGCGCACACCGACGTCGTCCCCGCCGACCCGGCCGGCTGGGACGTGCACCCGTTCGCGGGCGAGATCCGCGACGGCGTGGTCTACGGCCGCGGCGCGGTGGACATGCTCAACCTCGCCGCCAGCATGGCCGTGTCAGTGAGGACGCTGGCCATGTCCGGCTTCCGCCCTCGGGGGACGGTGCTCTACCTCGCCGTCGCCGACGAGGAGGCCGGAGGGCGGTACGGCACCGGCTACCTGACCAGCGAGCTCGCGGACGAGGTCCGCGCCGACTATGTGCTGACCGAATGGGGCGGCGTGCGCTACCGTGCCTCGGCCGCGCCGCAGTTTGCCATGATCACGGCCGAGAAGGGCGTCGCGTGGATCAAGGCGCGGATCATCGGTCGCTCTGCGCACGGGTCCCGCCCGTACGGCGCGGACAACCCGATCATCGGCCTGGCGCGCATCGTCAATCACCTGGCCGGGTCCAGCGCGAGCGTGACCGTCACGCCGGTGTGGCGGCGGCTGGTGGCCCGGCTGGACGTCGACGAGGCCACCCGGGAGGCGCTGCTGGATCCCAGCCAGGTCGACGAGATCCTCCCGGAACTCGACTCGCCGTTCGACGCGTTCGCCCACGCGCTCACCCGGATGACGTTCTCACCGACCATGACGGACGCGGGCATCAAGGTCAACGTCATTCCCGACGGAGCCGAGCTGCAACTGGATGTGCGAACCCTGCCGGGCCAGACCACCGACCAGGTGCTCGCCATGCTGCGGGAGACGGCTGCGCAGCTGAACGTCAACGCCACCTTCGAGGCATTCAACGAATCGGTGGCCAACTCCTCGTCCATCGAGACACCCCTGTGGACCGCGATGGAGAAGGCCGTCGCCAAGCTGGTTCCCGGCGGGACCTGCGTGCCGTCGGTGACGACGGGCGGCAACGACGCACGCTTCTACCGGGCCATGGACGCGGTCGCCTACGGCGGCGGGCTGCTCAGCGAGCGGTTCACGTTCGACACCTTCATTAGCGCCTTCCACGGTGCCAACGAACGGATCGATCTCGAGTCGCTCGCGCTGTCCACGGAGTTCTTCAGCTCGATCATCACCGACCTGCTCGCCTGACCAATGACCGAGCCGAGAGCGGACACGCTGATCAGATCCCCCCGCGAGCAGGACCTGGACCGGCTCGTCTCGATCTACAACGAGGCCGTGGAGGACGGCGTGTCCAACTGTGACCTGTCCGAGGTGACCGAGGCGCAGTTCGCCGACTGGCTGGGCCTGCACCAGGGCCGGTTTCCGCTGTTCGTCGCGGAGATCGAGGCAGAGGTAGCCGGCTGGGCATGCCTGTCGCCGTTCGTGCCGAAGGACTGCTTCGACCGGACCGCCTACACCTCGACCTACGTCAGCAAGCGGTTCCGGCACCGCGGCGTCGGGCTGGCGCTCCGCGAGCACGTCGTCGCGCAGGCCCGCGCGCTGGGGTTCCACAGCCTGGTCAACCGGATCTTCACCAGGAACACCGCCAGCGTGGCGCTGACCGAAAGGCTCGGATTCGTGCGGATAGGCCTGCTCCGCGAGGTGATCTGGCGGGACGGCGAGTACTGGGATGCCGCGCTATACCAGCTGATTCTGACCCCGAAGGGATAGAGGGATGGCCTTCATCGAGACCCTGACGCCGACGCCAACGCAGATGGAAGCGGCCTACCTGGAGTACCGGCGCGCGTGCTCCATGATCCTTTGGCGCCACGCCGGCGCCCGCGATGTGCTCGACGCGCTCCAGCAGCCGAAGTCGGCCTCGGAGCTGTCGGAGGCGATGGGCTTTCGCCCGGAGAAGCTCGAGCTCGTCGAGCTGATGCTGAAGGCGCTGGCCCGGTTCGGAGCGATCGAGCAAGTCGACGGCGGCCGCTACCGCGCGGTGCCCGGCTTCCAGCCCGCTGACATCGACCGGGATCTCCTGCCGGTCGCGATCAGCGCGCAGGAACTCGAGGGCCTGATGCACAGCGACACCTTCTCGGGCATGGTCGACACGCTCCAGCTGCAGGAGAACGTCGCCGCGGCGCCGTTCAGCGCCAACCACATGAAGGTGTGGACGGAGTTCTTCAGCCAGCCCTTCTACGAGTACTTCCGGCGCGCCTCGGTCGACGCGGTGGCCTATCCGGGTGCGTCGGTGCTCGACCTCGGCTGCGGGCCCGGCTTCGGGCTCGGCGAGCTCGCCGCGGCCGTGGGCCCCGAGGGCTTCGTGACCGGCGTCGAGGTGAGCCAGGACTTCATCGAGGAGGCCAGACGGCGGACCGCCGGCCTCGAGCACGTGGCCGTGTTCGCCGGGAACCTCGACGACGGCCTGCCCGCCGAGGTCAGCGCGGGCCCGTTCGACGGGGCGATCCTGGTGGGGGCCATGCACTTCTTGCACCACCACGACGTGGTGTTCGGGGCCATCGCGCGGGCGCTGCGTCCGGGCGGCCGGCTCAGCATCTCCTACGCCTACCTGAACCGCGGCACCCCGGACCAGGAGCTGATGGACATGCGGTTCGCGTTCCGCGAGCCGCGGCCGGCGGCGATCGACGCCGACGCGCTGATCGCGTCGGCGCGGAGGAACGGCCTGCTCCTGCGGGACCGGTTCGGGCTCGGCTGCTTCGGCTGGTTCCTGTTCGAACGAGAGGGTTCATGATGACAACGACAGACCTGGAGCTCATCGACCTGAACGAGGAACAGCGCGCGTCGTTCAGGGAACGCGGCTACTGCGTGGTGCGCGAGGCGCTCGACGGGGAGGCGGTCGAGCGGATCCGCGCCGTGTGCGACCGGATCGCTGACGAGGGCGGGCCGCGCGGGCGTTACATCGACCCGCGTTACGAGGACAAGCTCGAGTACCGCGACATCGTCTCGCTCGACCCGGTCTTCCGCCAGGTCATGGTGAATCCGCGGGTCTTCCCGCTGATCGCCCGCCTGCTCGGTCCCAACCTGCACCTCATCAGCAGTCACTTCATCTATAAGATGTCCCGGCCGCCGTCGGGCATCCGCCGCCGCGGCATGTGGCATCGCGACGTGCTCGGCGTGACCCATGACCTGGGCCCGGCGGGCGTGCCCATGATGTCGGTCCGGGCCGGCTACTACCTCACCCCCGTGGACGAGGTCAACTCGGGCATCACGCTGTTCTCGCCCGGCAGCCACCTGCTCGAAGAGCCGCTGGTCGCGGATCCGGACAACGACGACCCCGCGGCCATCATCCGGCCGCCGGTGGCCCCCGGTGACGCGCTGATCTGGGAGAACCGGACCTACCACGCGGTGGAGGAGAATACGAGCGGCCGAACCCGCAAGGCCCTGATGTTCCAGTACGCGTTCCGGTGGCTGCGCCCGTTCGACTACATCTCGCATTCGTCGGAGGTCCTGGCCGACTGCGATGCCGTCCAGCGCCAGCTGCTCGCCGCGCACGATGTCACCGAGGACGGCTCGATCGCGCGGGCCACCGGCGGGGAGGCGATCCGGGAGTTGTACGACGAGCAGCACATCTCCTGGGACCCGCGCCGGTATCCCGGGCAGGCCCGGTGACCAGCAGCACCACCATGGGCCATCCGGCGCCGCCGGCCGTGTCGGCAGCGACCGTCCCGGCGCTGTTCGCGCGGCGGGTCCGCCGCGATCCGGACTCGGTCGCCGTCGACGCGGCCGAAGGCCAGGTAAGCGCCCGCGAACTCGACGAGCTGTCCGACCGGCTGGCCGCGCGGCTCGCCGCCGCCGGCGTCGGGCCGGAGGTGCTCGTCGGGATCTGCGCCGAACGGGGGGTGCGGCTCATCGTGGGCCTGCTCGCCATCCTGAAGGCGGGCGGCGCCTACGTCCCGCTCGATCCCGGGTACCCGGCGCCGCGGCTTGCCTTCATGCTGGCCGACGCGCGGCCGCGGGTCATGCTGACCGAACGGGCGCTGCGCGGCGTGCTTCCGGCGGACGAACGCGTGCCCGTGATCGAGCTGGAGGCGGCGGACGAGGACGCCGCGAACGCGCCGGCCAGTGCGGTGTCCGCGGACAACCTCGCCTATGTGATGTACACGTCGGGCACCACCGGTCGCCCGAAGGGCGTCGGTGTCACCCACCGCGGCATCGTCCGGCTGGTGGAGAACCCGAACTACGTCCGGCTCGACCCCGCCGAGTCCGTGTTGCAGTACGCGCCGATCTCCTTCGACGCGTCCACCTTCGAGATCTGGGGCGCGCTGCTGAACGGCTGTCGCCTCGTGATGGCCCCGCCCGGCATAGGCTCGGCCGACGAGCTGGGCGAGATCATCGAGGCGAAGGCGGTGACCACCCTATGGCTGACCGCGCCGCTGTTCCATCTCCTGGTCGAACAGCGGCCAGGGTGCCTGCGCGGCGTGCGCCAGCTTCTCGCGGGCGGAGACGTCGTCTCGCCGGCCCACGCGGCCCGCGCGCTCGCGGTGTCCGACGGCCTGACCGTCATCAACGGGTACGGTCCGACGGAGACGACGACGTTCGCGTGCTGCCACCCGATGCACGGCGGGGTCGATGCGACCGCTCCGCTGCCCATCGGCAGGCCGATCTCCGCGACCGACGCGCACATCCTCGACGAGGATCTGGCGCCGGTGCCCGACGGCGTGGCGGGCGAGCTCTATGTCGGAGGGGCAGGGCTGGCGCGCGGGTACCTGAACCAGCCGGGGACGACCGCGGAACGCTTCCTGCCGGACCCGGTGAGCGAGGCTCCCGGCGCCCGGATCTACCGGACCGGCGACCGAGCCCGCCGCCGCGACGACGGCACCGTCGAATTCCTCGGGCGGGCCGACCGGCAGGTCAAGATCCGCGGCTTCCGGGTTGAGCCCGCCGAGGTCGAGACCGTCATCACCGGGCACGACGCCGTCGGCCAGTGCGTGGTCGTGCCCTGGGACCGCGGCGGTGAACGGACGCTGGTCGCGTACGTGGTGCTGCGGTCTGCTGTTGACGTGGCGACGGAGCTACGGGAGTTCGTCGCCGCGCGGGTGCCTGACCACCTGGTCCCCGCGCGGTTCGTCACCGTCCCCGGGCTGCCTCTCGACGTCAACGGCAAGATCGACCGCGCTGCGCTGCCCGCGCCGTCGGAGAGCGGCCCCGCCGGCGCCTACGTCGCGCCCGCGACGGCGCTCGAACGGCTGGTCGCCGACATCTGGATGGCGGTGCTGGGGCTCGACCGGGCCGGCGTCGAGGATAGCTTCGTGGACGCGGGCGGCGACTCCCTCGCCGCGGCGAGAATCGTGGCCCGTCTCCGGCGGACGCTCGGGCTGGGGTTCTCTGTCGACATGATTCTCCAGGCGGCGACGATCCGCCGGCTCGCCGCCGACATCGAGGCGCGGATGTCTGCCTCGCTCGACGCCGACGCATGAGGGAGGGCCCCCGATGACCGCGGAACCTCGAGGCGGCCAGGCCCACGACGAGCTGCTCGAACGGTGGCTGCGGAGCGGTCGCGCCGACGCGGAGCGGATCTCGCCGCGCCCCGGCGCAGGTCCGGCGGAGGCATCGCTCAGCCAGCGCCGCCTGTGGCTGGTCGATAAGCTGGAGCCGGGCAACGCGGCGTACAACATCCACGAGGCGCTGCGCATCCGCGGCCCGCTCGACACCGGGGCGCTGCGGCGGAGCATCGCCGTCATCGTCGACCGGCACGCGACCCTGCGGACCACGCTCCGGCCGGACGGCGACCGGCTGGTCCAGCACATCGCGGGCCCGGGCCGGTTCGAGGTGCCACTGGTCGACCTGACCACGTCGGCGAGCAAGGCCGGGGACGCGGCCGTGCACGCGCTCGCCACGGCGGAGGCGGGCGCGCCCTTCGACCTGGCGGCCGGCCCGCTGTTCCGGGCGCGCCTGCTGCGGCTGGGCGACGACGACCACGTACTGCTGCTGACGACCCATCACACGATGTCGGACGGTGTGTCGGTGGTGCTGTTCAAGGCGGAGCTGGCCGAGCTTTACGAGGCCGCGGTCCTGGGGCGCCGCCCGGTCCTGCCCGACCTGCCGATCCAGTACGCGGACTTCGCCGTGTGGCAGCGCGACTGGCTCCGGGGCGAGCGGCTCGAGCGGCTGCTCGACTACTGGCGCGCCCATCTGCGCGGCCTGCCTCCCGTCATCGAGCTGCCGACCGACCGGCCGCGCCCGCCCGAGGCGAGCCCGGCGGGCCGGCGCCTCTGGTTCGACGTCGACAGCGGGACGGCCGAGCGCATGCGCGCCTTCAGCCGCGGCGAGGGCGTCACGTTGTTCACCACCGCGTTCGCCGCGTACGTGACCCTGCTGCACCGGTACTGCGGGAGCACCGACATCGCCGTGGGCACGGTCGTGGCGAACCGGGACCGGGTGGAGATCGAGAACCTCATCGGGTTCTTCGTCAACACGCTGGCGGTGCGCTGCGACTGCTCCGGCGATCCCTCGTTCCGCGAGCTGGTCGCGCGGGTGAACACGACGCTGGCCGGCGCGCACGCGCATCAGGACCTGCCGTTCGAGCTGCTGGTCGAGGAGCTGCGGCCGGAGCGGAGCACCGGCCACTCGCCGGTGTTCCAGGTAATATTCGCGTTCCAGGAGCGGGGCACGGACACCGGCGGCGCACTGCACGGGCTCGACGTCGAAGAGCTCAGGATCGACAACCGCACCGCCGCCTTCGACCTCGCGTTCTCGCTGGAGGAGCGGGACGACGGCTCGATCGCGGGCTGGCTGACCTACGCCACCGCGCTGTTCGACGAGGTCAGCGTGCGGCGGCTGGTGGGCCATTTCCTGATGCTCGTCCGGGAGACGGCCGCCTGCCCTGACGCCAGGCTCAGCGAGTTCCCCCTGTTGCCCGCCGAGGAACGCGACAAGGTGCTGCTGGACTGGAACCGGACCCGATGCGACTACCCGCGGGGGGCGCGGATCCAGGATCTCGTCGACGCGCGGGCCGCGCTGTCGCCGGACAAGCCGGCGGTGGTCTCCGACACGGCCAGTCTCACCTTCGCCGAGCTGGTCATCCGGGCGAACCAGCTCGCGCACTTCCTGCAACACCGCGGGGTGGGCCCGGAGACACCCGTCGCGCTGCTGACCGAGCGTACCGTCGACATGGCAGTCGCCCAGCTGGGCGTGCTCAAGGCGGGCGGCGGGTACGTACCGCTCGACCCGGCGTACCCGGCGGCGCGCCTGGCTTACATCCTGCGCGACACCGGCACCCGCATCATCCTGACCGAGTCCTCCGTCGCGGCGACCGTGCCGGCCGGTGACTACGAGGTGGTGGTGCTGGACCAGCAGTGGCCGCAGATCGCCAAGGAGCCGCAGACGGCGCCGCCGACCACGGCGACCGATGCCAACCTGGCCCAGATCTACTACACCTCGGGGTCGACCGGAGAGCCGAAGGGGGTCCTGCTCAGCCACGAGGGCTGGTCGAACATCATCGCCTGGCACGGCCGCTACTTCGGCGTGACGCCACGCGACCGCGCCGCGCAGGTGGGCGCCGTCGCTTTCGACGCCTGCGCCTGGGAGCTGTGGACCAACCTCGTCGCGGGAGCGACCGTGTGCATCCCCGCCGAGGAGGTGCGGGTGTCGGCGGAGAAGCTGGTGGAGTGGATGGCCCAGCAGGAGATCACCGTCTCCTGGGTGCCCGCGGTACTCGCCGAGCAGATCCTGGACCTGCCGCTGCCGGGCAAGCTCAGGCTGCGCTGGCTGGCCTCGGGCGGCGACCGGCTGCGGCGGCGGCCCGGGCGGCGGCTGCCGTTCCGGTTCTTCAACATGTACGGGCCCACCGAGATCACGATCATGCGCACCTGCGGGCCGGTGCGCCCGGACGGCCGTGACCTGCCGCCGATCGGGTACCCGATCTCCAACAGCGAGCTCTACGTGCTCGACCGCTGGGGTAACCCGGTGCCGCCCGGCCTGCCCGGAGAGCTGTACATCGGCGGGGTGGGGCTGGCGCGCGGGTACCTCGGGCGGCCCGGCCAGAGCGCCGAGAAGTTCGTCCCCGACCCGTTCTCGGGACGGGCCGGCGCCAGGCTGTACCGGACCGGCGACATCGTCCGGCACGACCCGGACGGCGCGATCGCCTTCATCGGGCGCACCGACCATCAGGTGAAGATCCGGGGCTTCCGGGTCGAGCTCGGGGAGATCGAGGCGGTACTGGAGAAGCATCCCGGCGTCGCCAGATGCTGCGTCGTCCGGCACGACCGGCCCGGCGGCGACGCGCGGATCGTCGCCTACGTGGTCGCCGCGGACGGCGGGGTGGACGCCGCCGAGCTGAGCGACGCGGTGGCCGAGCAGCTGCCCGGTTACATGGTGCCCTCATCGTTCATCTTCCAGGAGGCCTTGCCGATAGGCGCGTTCGGAAAGGTCGACCGCACCGCCCTGCCGGACCCGGACGAGGCGGAGAGATCGGCGGGCGACGCGCCGCAGACCGCCACCGAGCGTGCGCTGAGCCGGATCTGGGCCGAGATCCTCGAGGTGCCCGAGGTCGGCGTGACCGTGAACTTCTTCGCCCTCGGCGGGAACTCCCTGCTCGCCACGAAGGTGGTCGCGCGGATGCGGAAAGAGTTTCCGCAGGAGATTCCGCTGCGCAGGCTGTTCCTCGCCCCGACCATCCGTCGGCTCGCCGCGTGGCTCGATCGCCCCGCCTGATGGCCGCGCGAGAGGAGAGACGATGAGGAGCGACTGGCTGCGGTGCCAGAAACCACGGCCGGAGCCGTCGGTGCGTATGATATGTGCGGCCCACTCCGGCGGCGCGGCGTCGATGTTCGGGAAATGGCACGAGCACCTGCCGGAGAACATCGAGGTCTGGGCCGTCCAGTCACCGGGCCGGGAGGACCGCTTCACGGACCCGCCGGTGGGCAGCATCGACGCGATCGTCGATGCCATCGGGCCGGACGTCATGACGCTGGGACGCGACGCCGAGCTCGTACTGCTCGGGAACTGCCTGGGGGCCCTGGTGATGTACGAGCTCACGCGCTGGCTGCGCGACCGGGGCGCCCTGGACCCGAGACTGCTCGTGGTCGCGGCGCATCCGGCGCCGCCGCTCACGGACCCGCCCGCCGACCCGCCGTTCCATCAGCGGCCTGACGCGGAGCTGGTCCGGGAGGTCGGCAAGTGGGCGGGGGTGGACCCGGAGCTGACCCGCGATCCCGAGATCCAGGAACTGCTGGTGCCGGCGTTCCGGGCGGACGCCCAGGCGCATGAGACCTACCGGCACCGGCCAGGAGAGCCGTTCAGCTGCGACATCCTCACCGTCGGTGGCCTTGACGACGCGGACGTGCCGCAGGATGCACTGCGCGCGTGGTCCGGGGAGACCCTCGGCAATTTCACCCTGAGAATGTTCACCGGGGGCCACCTCTTCATGCTCACCGAGTACGCCGGGCTCCTGTCGTTGATCTGTCAGTTGCTCGCCATCGAGTGAGCGCCCGGCCCTGGGCTGCGTGACCTCTCGATCCGGCACAGGAGAGCGCATGGAGAAGGCGGGATCGCCAGCCCTTCTGGGGCCGAGTACGCCCGGATTCTCCTGGAAGCGGCTGCTCTGGCGGCTGCTGGGAGATCGCGTCGAAGACGACCTGCTCGCCTACATGGCGATGCTGTTCATGGCGGTGGCCTCGCAATACGCCGTGATAGCCATCTTCCCCATCTGGGCGGTCTCCCGGTTGGCAACTTCGAGCGCCACCGTCGGGCTGGGCTTCGCCGTCGGCGGGGCGCTCGCCGCCCTGGCGGCTCCGCTCGGCGGCCGGGTCTCGGACCGGATCGGGCGGCGCCGGGTCATCATGGCCGGCCTGCTGGCCACCACCGCCGCGCCGCTGCTGCTCGTGGGACCCGTGCCCGGCCCGGTGATCGGGCTGGGCGTGTACGTGGTCTGCTGCGTGGGCGTGGCCGTACGGTGGGCCGCGCAGCAGGCCCTCGTCGGCGACCTCGTCGCGCGGTCGGGACGGGAGCAGGGCTTCGCCGCGGTGCGCGTGGCGTACAACGCCGGCGCCGGCGTGGGCCCGCTTCTCGCCTCCGTTCTGGTGCTCCTCGACTTCCGGGCCGTGTTCGTCGCGGCCTCCGCGCTCTCGGTGGGCGCGCTGCTCTTCCTGCGGGCGGTGCCCGACCCGCGCCGGGCGAAGGCGGCCGACCTGACGTCCAGGCCCCGCGCATGGACCCTGCTGAGTTCGCCCGCGATGATGCTCGCGATTCTGGCCAGCCTGTTTGCCTGGTGCGTGTACCAGGCCTTCGAGTTGCTGCTGCCGATCTCGCTCACCAAGTCGCACGGGTATCCGCCGTACGCCTGGGGGCTGCTGTTCGCCATCAACCCCCTTCTCGTCACGGTGTTCCAGGTCAGGGTCGTGCGATGGACGTCGGCCATTCCCCGCTACATCAAGCTCTCAGGGGCCTGCCTGCTGATGGGGCTGCCGTTCCTCATCGTGCCGGCCGACGCCGCCGTGCCGCTGATCGCGCTGCTGCTGGTGCTGTTCACCCTGGGCGAGATGTCGTTCGGCCCGGTGAATCAGGCGATGATCACCGACATCGCCCCGCCCGACCTGCGCGGCGCCGCCATGGGCCTGCTCGCCGCGACCAGCTCGGTCTCGGTCGCGCTGACGCCCGCGTTCGGGCTGGGCGTCCGTTCCGCCTGGGGCGACAGCGCGATGTGGTTCGTGATCGCCGGGTTGAGCGTGACCGCCGCGGCGCTGTTCTTCGGTCTCACCCGGAAGATAACCGCCGCCACGGTGGACGAGGCCGCCGACAGCTAGTGCCCCATCTGCCCGGTCCGCGCGGCCGGGAATGTTCACCGGACGTTTCGCGGACGATCGGGTGGAGTTGGGCCGACGGGGTTAAGGTTCGCGCCATGCCATGGGCTCCAGGATGGCCCCCGGTTACCTTCAAGCCGGTGCAGTACCGTCGCGGTTCGCAGGTGCTCGGCGGGATAGGCGCCGTGGCAGGCGGCATTGGCGCGATCGCTTTCGCCAGGAAGGACGGGGCGTTCCTCGCCGTCGTTGGCGTTCTCCTGGTCGTGTTCGGCGTGGTGTCCCTGGTCGGCCGGCGCGGGCAGACCACGATCGACGGCCGGGGCCTCTACGCGTCGTCGCCGTTCGGCCGGCACTCGTGCCAGTGGTCCGAGGTCGCCGGCATCCGCCTGGATGTCAACGACAAGGGCGAGGATCCGGTGGTATCCACGATCAAGATTGACCTGCATGGCGGGCGGACGTTCACCTTGCCGGTGCCCAGGGACCACGAGCATGGCAGCCACCACGACAACCCGGATTTCCCTCGTCAGCTTGCCACGATCCGCCGTTACTGGCAGGAGAACGGCGGTCCTGTCCAGCCATAGTGAACCCGGGCCCTTTCCTGCGGTGCTGTTCACGGGGCGTTCCGGGCACGATCGGGTGGCGTTGGCCCGGCGGAGTTAGCGTGTGCGTTATGGCGTCACCCGGGCCATATCAGCCGGTCACCTTCGAGGCGAACAGGACCCAGCGTGCCAAGCGGCGGGCCACCGGTTTCCTTTTCCTGGCGGCCGGCGTCGGCATGATCGCGTTCTCCGGCAGGGCGGGTACGGGCAGGGCCACGGCCGGCCTCATCGTGGCGGGCCTCTGCTTCGCCGCGCTCGGTGTGCTGGGGCTGGTGAGCCGCCGCGCGTACACCGTGATCGATGCCGAGGGCATCAACACGTCGGGGCTGTGGGGGCGGCGTTCGTGCCGCTGGATAGACGTCACCGACGTCGAGCTGAAGATCGACGCCAACGACGGTCCGCCCATGCTGTACCACATCAAGATTCACCGCCGCGGCGGCCGCTCGTTCACCCTTCCCGCGCCTACCGACTCCGCCACCAGGGACCGGCACGACAACCCGGAGTTCAGGCAGCAACTGGCTGTGATCAACAGCTACTGGCTGAACGGGGCCGGGCCACAGGACCCAGGACGAGCGAAAGCGCCTCGCAAGGCGCGATTCCCACATGGCCGCGGGTAACGATCAGCCATCCCTCTCGCGGACGCTGAAGAGGCCGGTGTCAGCCGCTTCAGCTGACAGACGCCGACCTTTCAGGTCGTATAGCTGACCGGCGCCGAGGGGGCGATCCCTGCCGCGGCAGCGATCCTCGCCGCCTCCGCCTCCGGGTCCCGGCCCTCGGGCACGCAGATGATGAGGCGGCTGAAGCGCCCGGACGCCACGTCCACCCGGACCGCCGGCCGATCGCGGTGCAAGATGCAGAAATCGTAGCCGTCACCGTGCCGGCGGGTGCCCAGCGCAGCGCGCCCGGCAAAGTTGACCCCGGCCATCCGCCACCCCCGAAGGCCCAGCCACGGCTTGGGATCGGGCGCCACACGGACGATGGAGGAGAGGCGGACCCGGATATCACCGTGGAAACCCCAGATCTTCTCGCCCGGCGTGAGATGAACGATCAGGATCTCGTCGTCGGCAATCAGCTCGGCCATCGGGTCGAGGATACGCGCGCCGGCCGGCGTTCCAGCCGCGCTCAGCGACTCCGGCTGGTCGCGGCCCGCTCCTTTACTGCACCGGCCGGCGGGTGTCAGCCTGGACGGATGAGGCCCAGGATCCGGTACTGCGCCACGCCCGCGGGCCGCGTCGCTTACTCGACCGCGGGCGCTGGCCCGGCGCTGTTGTGTGATTCGGGCTGGATCACCGACCTGCGCGCGCAACTGGAGCTGTTCTCCTTCGGCAGTTTCATGCAGGGGCTGGCCGAGCGATTCACCGTGATCCGCTATGACAAGCCCGGGTGCGGCCTGTCGGACCGGGACCGGGTGGACCTGTCCTTCGACGGGCAGGTGGCCGCCGCGCTGGCGGTGGCCGACGCGGCGGGTGCCGGCCGTCTGCATCTGTTCGGGGCCTCGCAGGGCGCTCAGATCGCCGCCGCGATCGCGGCGAGTCACCCGGACCGGGTCGAGACGCTGGTGCTGTACGGGATGTGCGCCAGCGGCAGGGATCTGGCGCCCGCCGAGGTCCAGAAGTCGGTCGTGGCGCTGGTGCGGGCCCACTGGGGCCTGGGGTTGAAGGCGCTGGCCGGGGCGTTCATCACCGATCCCACCGCTGAGGACATGGCGGCGTTCACGCGGTTCGAGCGGGCCAGCGCTTCGGCCGCGGTGGCCGCCGGACTCCTGGAGGTCTACTACGACACCGACATCAGGGCGCTGCTCCCGGCGATCCGGGCGCGCACGGCCGTGCTGCACCGCGTCACGGACAAGGGCACCAGGTTCGAGCTGGGGCGGGAGGTCGCCACGCTGATTCCCGAGGCGACGCTGATCCCGCTGCCGGGTTCCAGCCACCTGTTCTACCATGCCGACTGGCTCGGGGTCCTGGATGCGATGCTCGGCTTCCTGTCCGAGCCGACGAGCCCGGGGCCGCGGCTGACCGGGCGCGAGCTCGAGGTGGCCGAGCTCATCGCTGAGGGACTGACAAATCAGGCCATCGCCCGGCGCCTGTCTGTGGCGCCGCGGACCGCCGAGGCACACGTGGAGAACATCCGGCGCAAGCTGCAGGTGCACTCCCGTGCCCAGATCGCGGCGTGGGTGACCGAGCACCGGCTCCGCGCCTGAGCGGCTCGGTAGTTCACCCGACGCGTTGGCCGGGAACGGCCGTCCCGGCCGGTGGAGCAGCGGGAGTTGCCGGTAGTTCACCCGATAGCCGCCCCGGGCCGCGCGACCCTAGCGTCGAGGTATGACAGACA
>JASHUI010000527.1:0-4676 GCA_030040095.1 Streptosporangiaceae bacterium
CGGCGCACAGCAACGCGGCCGCGAAGGCCCGCGCGGCCACCGACCGGCCGGACCCGGGCGGGCCGGTGAACAGCCAGGCGTGCGTCATCGCCACCCCGGCACCGGCCGCCGCGCGCAACTGCTCGACCACCGGCCCCTGGCCGACGAGATCGCCGAAGACCGCTCCGGCGGTCATTCGCGCACGGCCGGGAAGCTGCCGGTGTTCTCCTCGGCGGCCAGCGGCACCGGGTCGGGCAGCAGCGGCCGGATCCGGCTGCGGATCTCGCGGCTGAGCTCGGCGGGCGGCCGGGTCGCGTCCAGCACCAGGTAACGCTCGGGCTCGGCCTCGGCCAGGGCCAGGAACCCGGCCCGCACCCGCTGGTGGAAATCGGCGGGCTCCGCCTCGAGCCGGTCCGCCGACCGGGCCCTGCGGCCAAGGCCGGCCGCGGGCGACAGGTCGAGCAGGATCGTGAGGTCGGGCACCAGCCCGCCGGTGGCCCAGTCGTTCAGGTTGGCCACCTCGGCGACCTTGAGCCGCCGGCCCGCCCCCTGGTAGGCGAGGGAGGAGTCCACGTACCGGTCGGTGACCACGATCGCGCCGCGGTCCAGGGCGGGCAGGATCACCGACGCCACGTGCTCGGCCCGGTCGGCCGCGTACATGAGCGTCTCGGCCCGCGGCGACAGCCCCGCGTGCGCGGTGTCCAGCAGCAACGCCCGCAGCCGCATCCCCACCTTGGTCGCGCCGGGCTCGTGCGTCGCCACCACGTCGTAACCCTGGTCGCGCAGCCAGATGGCCAGCAGCCGGGCCTGGGTGGACTTGCCCGCGCCCTCGCCGCCCTCCAGCGCCAGCAGCAGGCCGCGCGGCGCGGAGAACGCGGGCTCGTGACCGTTGGTGTGCGAGGGCACCGGGGTGAACTCCTCGCCCCGCAGGACCGAGTTCAGGTCGGCCAGCAGCGGCACCCCGGCCCGGTCGTCCATCTGCCGGTAGGAGACCACGCCGAGCCCGATCGCCACCGCCGCGGCCAGCAGCAGCACGATGTTGTCGCCGATCCCGCCGTAGGCGATGTTGCCGATGCGCACCGTGGCGGAGCCGCTCATGCCGCGCACCAGCGCGGTGAAGCCCGCGGCGATGAACGGGGCCACGGCGATCACCGTGAACAGGATGACCCGCATGGCCGAGTACAGGAACGCGAACGTCCGGCCCCGGGTGTCGTCGCCGACCTCGGTGCCCACGATCGTGTAGCCGGTGACGTACGCCACGCCCGCGCACGCGCCGAGCACGAGCACCAGGACGGTCACCACCGCGAGGTTCGGTATCAGCGCGATCAGCGCCAGCGGGATCGTCGCGAACGCGATCGACAGGCCGAACAGCCGGCGCCGGCTGAACCCGCGCAGGATGCGCAGGCCGAGGAACATCCCGGCGGCCAGGCCGACGAAGATCGCGGCGAAGACCACGCCCCAGCCCGCCTTGCCGCCGCCCAGGGTGTCGGTGACGTAGACCTGGCCGAGGCCGATCACCACGCCCGCCGCGGCGAACGCCCCGATCATCCCGATCACGATCCCGCGGACCACCCTGGTCTGGCCGATGAACCGCCAGCCCTCGATGATGGTCTTGGCCACCGATGGCGAGGAGATCTCGCCGCTGGCCCGCCGCCGCGGGATCTCCTTCAGCGCGTAGACGGTCAGCGCGGAGACCACGAACGTGGCCACGTTGAAGTACAGGGCCAGGTCGACCTGGGTGTTCATGAAGTAGTGCGAGATCGACGCGAGCGCCCGGCCGACGAGCGCGAGCAGGCTGAACACCAGTCCCGCGATGGGCGCGGTGCCGTAGGTGCCGAGCATGCTGAGCTGGTTGGCCTGCTCCAGCTTGTCCGGGGGCACCAGGTTCGGGACCGTGGCGTCCTTGGCCGGCGTCCAGAACAGCGACGCGCACGAGGCCAGGAACTGGACGATGTACATCCAGGCCAGCTTGTCGAAGACGCCGATGGCCAGGTTGATCGGAATAGTGAGGTACAGCACGGCGCGGACCACGTCGCCGACGATCATGTTCATCCGCCGGTCGAACCGGTCGGCGACCGCCCCGGCCAGCGGGCCGAGCACCAGCGCCGGGAACAGCGAGGTCAGCCACACGCCGCCCACGGCCGCGCCCTGGGCCGCCGCGCCGTGCCGCCCGGTCAGGTCGAAGGCCAGCGTCGTCAGCGCCAGGATGCTCAGCCAGTCCCCAAGGCTAGACAGCGACAGGGCGATCCACAGCCTCCTGAAGGGCCTGATGGATAGCGCGCCGCTCTGGCCGCTGCGCAAAGGGGATGTAAAGTTCACGGCGCTAGGGTATCGGCAGATCTGCGTCCCGAACTGCCAGACTACCGCGCCGATCACCCCTTCTTCGCACTAGCTCCCGGGGATTTGGGGCCAGAACGCGCCGTCTTGGGTGTCCGTGGGCCGTTGGCGGAATTCCCGGAGCGGGCACTGGACCTGCCGGCCGTTCGCCGCGGCGAGGGTGCCGCCGCCCGGCGCTCGGCCAGCAACTCGATCGCGCGCTGCAGCGTGATCGACTCGGCGCTGTCGCCCTTGCGCAGCGAGGCGTTCGTCTCGCCGTCGGTGACATAAGGCCCGAACCGGCCGTCCCGGAGCACGATCGGCTTGCCGGTCGCCGTGTCATCGCCCAGCTCGCGCAGGGGCGGCGCGGCCGCCGCCCGCGCCGCCCGGCCCCGCGGCTTGGGCTGCGCGAACAGCTCCCTGGCCTGGTCCAGGGTGACCGTGAACATCTGCTCCTCGTTCTCCAGCGAACGGCTGTCCGTGCCTTTTTTGACATAAGGCCCGTAACGTCCGTTCTGGACGGTGACCGGGTCGCCGTCGATCTCGCCCAGGGTCCGCGGCAGGGTCAGCAGCCGCCGCGCGTCGTCCAGCGTGACGCTGTCCAGGTCCATCGACTTCAGCAGCGACGCGGTGCGCGGCTTGGCCGAGGCGGGGGCGTCGTCGCCGAGCTGCTCGGTCACGTACGGGCCGAACCGGCCCGCCTTGGCCACCAGGGTGTGCCCGGTGACCGGGTCGGTGCCGAGAATCTTGTCGCCGCTCGGCCGGGACAGCAGCTCGGCAGCGACCTGCGGGGTCAGCTCGTCCGGCGCCGTGCCCTCGGGGATGTTGGCCCGCTGTCCGTCGCGCTCCAGGTAGGGGCCGTACCGGCCGACCCGGACCACGATGTCGGTGCCCGCCAGCGGGAACGAGCTGACCGCGCGGGCGTCGATGTCGCTCAGGTCGCTGACCAGCTCCTTGAGCCCTTCCTCGCCGTCGGCGCCAAAGTAGAAGCGGCGCAGCCAGGGGACGCGGGCCGCCTCGCCCACGGCGATCTCGTCGAGCGCCTCCTCCATCCGCGCGGTGAAGTCGTAGTCGACGAGGTGGGCGAAGTGCTGCTCCAGCAGCGTGACCACGGCGAACGCAACGAAGGAGGGGACCAGCGCGGTCCCCTTCTTGAAGACGTAGCCGCGATCCAAGATGGTCCCGATGATCGAGGCGTAGGTGGACGGGCGGCCGATCGCCCGGTCCTCCAGCTCCTTGATCAGCGTGGCCTCGGTGTAGCGGGCCGGCGGGCGGGTGGCGTGCTCGGCCGCGGCCAGCCGCTGGACGGTCAGCGGTTCCCGCTCGGCCAGCGGCGGCAGCCGCCGCTCCCGGTCGTCCAGCTCGGCGTCCGGGTCGTCCGCGCCCTCGACGTAGGCCTTGAGGAACCCGTAGAAGCTGATCACCTTGCCGGACGCGCCGAACTCGGCGTTCTCCCCGGTGCTGGACCGGCCGGACACCCGGACCGAGACGGACTCGCCGGTGGCGTCCTTCATCTGCGAGGCCACGGTGCGCTTCCACACCAGCTCGTACAGGCGCAGCTCGTCGCCGGCCAGGCCGGCCTGCGCCGGGGTCTTGAACTTGTCCCCGGCCGGCCGGATCGCCTCGTGCGCCTCCTGCGCGCTCTTGACCTTGCTGGTGTAGACCCGGGGCGCCTCCGGCACGTAGTCGGAGCCGTACAGCTCGCGCGCCTGGGCCCGGGCGGCGGTGATCGCGGTCTGCGACAGCGTGATCGAGTCGGTCCGCATGTAGGTGATGTGGCCGTTCTCGTACAGCCGCTGGGCCACCGACATCGTGTACTTGGAGGAGAAGCCGAGCTTGCGCGATGCCTCCTGCTGCAGCGTGGTGGTGCGGAACGGCGCGTAGGGCGAGCGGCGGTAGGGCTTGCGTTCCACACTCGACACGGAGAACGACGCGCCGCCGAGCCGGTCGGCCAGCGCCGCCGCCGCCTCGCCGTCCAGGTGCAGGAGGTCTTGGGCCTTGAGCTCGCCGGTCGAGCTGAAGTCGCGGCCCTGGGCGACCCGGCGGCCGTCGACGGCCACCAGCGTGGCCGGGAACGACGAGACGTCGTCCTGGGCCTGTGCCTGCGCGGCGACCTTGGCGAAGACGGCCTCCAGGTCCCAGTACCTGGCCGCGCGGAACGCGATCCGCTCCCGTTCCCGGTCCACCACGAGGCGGACCGCCACCGACTGGACCCGCCCGGCGGAGAGCTGCGGCATGACCTTCTTCCACAGCACCGGCGAGACCTCGTAGCCGTAGAGCCGGTCCAGCACCCGCCGGGTCTGGTAGGCCTCGACCAGGCCGCCGTCCACCTCCCGCGGGTGGGCCACGGCCTGGGCGATGGCCTCCGGGGTGATCTCGTG
>JASHUI010000528.1:0-2957 GCA_030040095.1 Streptosporangiaceae bacterium
GCCAGCCTGGCCCGGCGGGCCAGATCGGACAGGGCGGCACGCAGCGGGGTCGCGCCGATCTGCTCGGCGGCCTCGGCCGCGAGCAGCAACTCCTGCTGTGCCTCGTCGCGCCGGCCCGCCGCGGCCAGCGCCTCGGCCAGCCGCCACCGCGACCTCGCGGTCTCGTAGGCGAAACCGGGCCCGAACACGTCGACCACCGTCTGCCAGTAGCCGGGGTCGTTGCCGCCCTGGGCTCGATGCCATTCGGCCTCGGCCCGGGCCAGCCAACCGCGGCCGTCCACGCCGAGCACGGACCTCGGCCGCGCCGGGTAGGCGGCGCCCTCGCGGGCGACCTCGATCAGGTCGTGAGCCGCCCGCACCAGCGCCTCAACCCGCGCGGCGTCACCCGCCGCGCGGGCCTGCCAGGCCAGGTCGGCAAGGGCGCACAGCCCCACCGCGGCGGGCCTGATCACCGGGGGCGAGAGCCCGCGGTCGTAGGCCTCGATGGCCCGGACGGTCGCCTCGGCCTCCGCTGCCGCGGTCTCCTGGTCACCCCGCCAGAGTGCGTGCTCGGCCAGCAGGCCGCGGCTGATGTACTCGGTGAACCGGTCCCTGACGAAGAACGACCGCAGCCAGGTCTCTCGCTCGGCCACCGCCGGCCGGTCCCGGGCCACGTCGATGAACAGCGCCATGGCCGACAGCCGGGCCTCCGCCGGGCTGCCGACCCTGGTCACGAAGCCGTCGGCGAGCGACTGGGCGTGCTCCCATTCCCCGGCCGAGTAGTGGGCCAGGTAGTGCAGGTACTGCAGGTCGTAACCGTAGGGCGCCAGGTCGAGGCCCGCCTCCTCGGCCCGGAGCACGCCGTGGTGCGCCGTGCTGCTCGCGGCGTCCAGGTCGCCCCATTCCAGCTGCACCCGGGCGAGCTGGAAGGCCGCCCGCAGCTCGACATCGAGGACGGCGGCGCGCCGGGCCTGCTGGTGCGCCCTGGTGAACAGGTCGATGGCCTCCTCGATCCGGCCGTCGAACTCGCTGAGCTGGCCCAGCGTCACCAGCGCGTCCGCCTCCACCCACGGGGCGTCGGCGGCCCGGGCGGCCGCCAGCGCGCTCTGCGCCTGGGCCCGCGCCGGGGCCTGGTTCTTCATCGTGAGCAGGGCCCGGGCGTGGGTGCCGAGGGCCCGGGCCCGCTGCCAGCTCGGCGGCTCCTCGGGCAGCGCGGCGACCGCCGCCTCGGCCGCGGCGATCGCGGCCTCGTCCTCGTCGATGTCGAGCAGGAAGTACGCCAACCGCTCGCCGGCCCGGCACAGCAGCACCGGGTCGGCCGAGCCTTCGCCGCGGAACTCGATCAGGCGGCGCAGCAGGTGCACGGCCCGGTTGATGTCGCCGCTCGCCGCGGCGCTGTTCGCGGACCGGAACGCGAGCTTGCCGCGGTCCATCCCGCTCAGCTTCTGCGGATCCTCCACCCGGTCCCACAGCGACAGCGCCTGGTCGTAGTGCCGGTGCGCCTCGGCGGGAGCCGCCAGCCGGTCCGCCTCATGGCCCGCCGCCACCGAGGCGGCGAACGCGCCCGGGATGTCGTGGCTGGCCAGGGTGTGCCGGGCCAGCTCGGCTGCGGTCCCAGGGACCTCGGCGAGCCGGCGCTCGTCGGCGAGCAGCTCGGCCAGCCTGCCGTGCAGCCGGGTCCGCTCGCCCGGCAGCAGGTCGCCGTAGATGGCCTCGCGGAGCAGGGCATGCCGGAAGGCATACCCTTGGTCGCCGTCGGGCACCAGAAGCTGGTGCGCGACCGCCTCCCTGACCGCGTCGTCGTACTCCGGCCCGGCCAGCCCGGAGGCCTGCCGGGCCAGCTCGTCGTCGACCCGCCGGCCGGTGACCGCGGCGGTCCGCAGCACCTGCTGCGCGGCGGGAGAGAGCCGCTCGGTCCGGGCCAGCAGCAGGTCGGCCAGCCGGGCGGGCAGCTCGTCGACGCAGGTCGAGGCGGCGGCGAGCAGCTCCTCGGCGTAGTACGCGTTGCCCTCAGCGCGAGTGATCACGCTGTCCAGCACCGCGGCGTCCAGCACCTCGCCAGACAGGGAGGCCAGGTGCTCGGCCATGGCCGACGCTGACAGCGGGCCCAGCGCCACCGTGGTCACGCTGGGCAGACGGGTCAGCTCGGCGATCACCGGCCGGAGCGGGTGCCTGCGGTGCAGGTCGTCGGTGCGGTAGGTGACCACGATGGCCAGCCGCTCCCTGTGCAGCACTCGGCTCAGGAAGGTGACCAGGTCACGGGTGGAGCGGTCGGCCCAGTGCAGGTCCTCGAGGACGAGCAGCACCGGGCTGGCCTCGGCCAGGTCGGACAGCATGCCGAGCACCGCCCCGAACAACTGCTGCTGGGCGAGGCCGGGCGTGTCCGCGCCGCGCGGCTCGCCGCCGGGCGCGTCGGGCAGCAGGCGGGACAGGACCGGCCGGGCCGCCAGCGCGTCCCGCAGCGGCCCGTGGGCCAGCGGGCCCACCGCGGCCTCCCGCAGCGCGTCCGCCAGCGGCAGGTACGGGACTGTGTCGGCGAGCTCGGCGCACCGTCCGGTCAACACCGCGAAACCGTCCTGCCTGGCCTCGGCCGACAGCTCGGCCACCAGACGTGTCTTGCCGACACCCGCGTCGCCGCTGACCAGGGCGACGACCGGACGGCCCGCAGCCGCGTCACGCAGCAGGGCGCGCAGGCGGCCGAATTCGGCCTGCCTGCCGACTAGGGGTCCTCTCGCAGCCACGGACATGCCTACCAGTATCCCAGCCGCCTGTGACAAACCGGGCCCGCGCGACCCCGGCCCGCCCCTGACGCCCCGGCGCGCCCGACAGGGTCACGGCGCCTGCCCGGATCGCGGCGGCGTAGCGCAGGGCGGATCGGCGGCGAGGCGAACGCCGTTGGACCTGAGCACCTCGCGGAGATCCAGGATCAGGGGGAAGACCTCGTGGTTACGGTCCTCGCCCTGCTCCTCCCAGGCCCG
>JASHUI010000059.1:0-8034 GCA_030040095.1 Streptosporangiaceae bacterium
AGCGCGGGCAGGTCGGCCGCCATCCCGGCCCGGCCGCGCCCCGGCCAGTGCTCGTCGGAGTACGCGGCGCCGAAGGCGAGGGCCGGGTTGAGACCGTCTCGGGGCTGGTCGGGCAGCACCAGCGCCCCGAGCCCGGACAGCTCGGCCGCTGCGGCGGCATCGTCGGTCACCACGATCACCGAGTCGACGACGGCGCACGCGGCGGCGGCGGCGACCGTGTCCGCCGCCATGGCCAGGGCGAGCTCAGCCCGGTGCGGGCCGGCCAGTCCGGTGAGCCGGGACTTCGCCAGGGCAAGTACCTTGACGGGGATCACCATGGACCAGCTGAGCGAGGTTACGAGCGGCATGCACCTGATCCTGCCTCGACACGGCGTCGCGGTAACGGCGACACTGACTTCTACCAGCGCTACGAGCGTGACCAGCGCCCCGACCGGGAGGCTGCCCCTATGAGCAAACGCGCGGACGGCAGCTACTCATCCGCCTGGCGGAGGCTAACCAAGATCGTCGTGCCGCCGCTGGTCTACGCCCTGACCAAGCACGAGTGGCACGGCCAGGAGTACATCAGGCAGTCACCGGCCGACAGCGGGCTGATCCTGGCCGTCAACCACCTGTCGTACGCGGACCCGCTGCCGCTGTGCCTGTTCACCCACAAGGCGGGCCGCTACCCCGTGTTCCTGGCCAAGTCGTCGCTGTTCGAGATGAAGGTGCTCGGGACCATCATGCGCGGCACCGGCCAGCTGCCGGTCCACCGCGGCCAGGCCGACGCGGCCCTGGTGCTCAAGGACGTCGAGCTGGGCCTGAGCGACGGAGCCTGCGTGATCTTCTACCCGGAGGCGACCGCGACCCGCGACCCTGACCTGTGGCCGATGGTGGCCAAGACCGGCGTGGCCCGGGCCGCACTGGCCACCGGCGTGCCGGTGATTCCGGTCGCGCAGTGGGGACCCCAGAAGATCCTTCCCTACGGCAGCTTCCACCCGCACCTGCTCCCCCGCACCCTGGTGCAGATCAGCGCCGGGCCGCCGGTGGACCTGTCCAAGTTCCAGGGTCAGCCGCTGACCTCGCAGGTCCTCCGCGAGGCCACCGAAGCGATCATGAACGACATCACCGGGCTGCTGGCCGGCATCAGGGGCGAGCCTGCGCCGGCGGAGCCGTATCACCCGGCGATCGCCCGCCGCAAGGCTCGGCAGGAGGCGCGCGAACGGGACCAGCAGGCCGTCGGCCTGGACCCGGACGACGAGGCCCGCGCCGTCGACCCGAGCACGGAGGCCAGCCCGACGTGAAGGCCGCCGTCATGGGGGCCGGCTCCTGGGGTACCACGTTCGCCCAGGTGCTCTGGGACGCGGGCACCTCCGCAGTGTTGTGGGCCCGCCGGCCCGAGGTGGCCATGGTGATCAACGCCAGCCACGAGAACCCCGGCTACCTGCCGGGGATCACGCTGCCGCCCGCGCTGAGGGCGACCGCGGACCCGGCCGAGGCGCTGGACGGCGCGGAACTGGTGGTGCTGGCCGTGCCGGCCCAGTCGCTGCGGGAGAACCTGGCCGCCTGGACCCCGCTGCTGCCGCCCGGTGCGCTGCTGATCAGCCTGATGAAGGGGATCGAGGTCGGCAGCTGCTGCCGGATGAGCGAGGTGATCGGCCAGGTGGCCGGGGCTCCCACGGAACGGATCGCGGTGGTCTCCGGTCCCAACCTGGCCCGCGAGATCGCCCGGCGCGAGTACGCCGCGACCGTGGTCGCGTGCACCGATATGTACAACGCCGAGCGGTTGCAGCGGGCCTGTCACGCGGGGTATTTCCGCCCCTACACCAACCCGGACGTGATCGGCTGCGAGCTGGGCGGCGCGGTGAAGAACGTGATCGCGCTGGCGGTCGGGATGGCGGTCGGGATGGGGCTCGGCGACAACACCCGGGCCACCCTGATCACCCGCGGGCTGGCCGAGACCGCGCGGCTCGGCGCGGCGCTCGGGGCCGACCAGCATACGTTCGCCGGACTGGCCGGCATGGGCGACCTGGTGGCGACGTGCAGCTCCCCCCTCTCGCGCAACCGCACCTTCGGCGAGAAGCTGGGCCGGGGCATGGCCATGGCCGAGGTGGTCGCGAGCACCCGGCAGACGGCCGAGGGCGTGAAGTCGTCCCAGTCCGTGCTCGAGCTGGCCCGCCGGCAGGGGGTGGAGATGCCGATAACCGAGGTCATGGTGGCCGTGATGCATGATGACCTCGAGGTCGGCAAGGCGGCGCTGCTGCTGGCCAGCCGATCCGCGAAGCCCGAACGCTACGGCGTTTGAACGCTCGCCCGCGCGGCGGGCGGCGCAGGCGTGCCCGCCGGGGGCAGCGAGCAACGAGAAAGGAGCAGTGTGAGCGAGCAAGGCAAGATCCGGGTCGCGGTGGTCTTCGGCGGCAGGGGTCCCGAACACTCCGTGTCCTGCATGGGCGGGGGCAACATGCTCGGGTCGATCGACCGCGACAAGTACGTGGTCATTCCCGTCGGCATCACCCGGGAGGGCCGCTGGGTGCTGGCCGCGGACGAGCCGGCCAAGCTCACGGCCAGCCAGGGCCAGCTGCCGTCGGTCGAGGCGGTCGCCGAGCCGGGTACCCAGGTGATTCCCTGGGCCCATACCGCCGGGGAGGCGGGTCGTGCCCTCAGCACCGTCCCGCCGGGCCAGATACCGCACCTGCTCGGCGAGGTCGACGTGGTGCTGCCGGTGCTGCACGGCCCGTACGGCGAGGACGGCACCATCCAGGGCCTGCTGGAAATGGCCGGGGTCCGGTATGTCGGGGCCGGCGTGCTGGCCAGCGCGGTCAGCATGGACAAGGAGTACATGAAGATCATCTTTCAGGCCAAGGGGCTGCCGGTCGGGCCCTACGTGGTGGTGCGCGAGCGGGACTGGCCCCCGGAGGAGACCGGTGGCGCCCTGGCCGACCCGGAGCGCAAGCGGGTGGCCGACGCGATCGCCGAGCTGGGCTGGCCCCTGTTCGTCAAGCCCGCGCGCGGCGGATCCAGCATCGGCACCGCCAAGGCCTCGGACCTGACCGAGCTGTACCAGGCCATCGAGGGGGCGCGGGCCTACGACCCGAAGGTGATCGTGGAGGCCGCGATCGAGGGCAGGGAGATCGAGTGCTCGGTGCTCGAGGGGCTGGACGGGTCGCCGCCCGACACCAGCCTGCCCGGTCAGCTGCTGATCAACGGCGGCGAGGAGTTCTGGGACTTCGAGGCGAAGTACCTGGATGACGCGAGCGGGATGGCGATCCCGGCACCGATCCCGCAAGAGCACCAGCAGGAGATCCGCCGCATGGCCGCCGAGGCCTTCGACGCGGTGTCCTGCGAGGGCCTGGCCCGGGTGGATTTCTTCTACACCCCGGACGGGCAGATCCTGATCAACGAGATCAACACGATCCCGGGCCTGTCCCCGGCCTCGTACTTCCAGAAGATGTGGGAGGCGACCGGCCTGCCGTTCCCGACGCTCATCGACCGGCTGCTGCAGACCGCGCTGCGCAAGCGCCCCGGCCTGCGGTAGGGATCAGGCCGCCGTCAGGGCGTCGGCGGCCTCGCGCACCCTGGCCCACAGGTCGCCGGGGGAGGAGCGGCGGTAGAGCGGGCCGCTCGCGTCCGCCAGCAGGATGCAAACCTTGGCCACCCCGCGCGCCGGCACGGGCCCGGCGGCCCGCAGGCGGGCGATGACTTCCTCCAGCTCGTCCTGGCAATCCCTGACCTGGTCGCGGCAGACCGGCACCGGCAGGCGGGCGCCGAACTGGGCCTGCCGCGCGGTCGCGAGCAGCCGGCTCAGGCTGGCGGCCAGATCGCGCCGGTGCCGCGGGCGCACCAGCAGCTGGGCGCGCAGCGCCAGCTCGACGCTGGCCTCGGGCGAGGCCCCGCCCGCCAGGTCGGTGTCGAGACGGAACGCGCGCAAGCGGATCAGCAGCCGATCCCAGGGCCGGGCCGACCTCGCGACCGGGCAGCCCGCCTGATCCAGAAGCAGCAGCATGGGACACCTCCCACGTCGGCCATGTCGTGACCATCAAAACCAGCTTAGTAGTCACGCATGACCAGTCAAATGATTTAACAGGTCACTGCTGGTAGCCTGATGGCATGGCGCTTCCGCCCTGGGTTCCGGGTGACGAGCATGACGTCAGGCCGGCGCCGGAACCGTTGCTGCTGGTGCAAGCGTTCGTCAACACCAGGGACCTGGAGCTGGGCACGGATCTGCTGGCCGAGGCCGAGACCGGCAACGGGTGGCTGCGCCAGTGCGGGCTGCTGGGCCAGCGGGCCTCGGCCGGGCCGGACGAGCTGCGTGCCGCGCGGGACGTCAGGGAGAGCATCCGTGCGCTGATGGTGCACAACGGCGGCGGACCTGAGCCCGCCGACGAGGACCTCAGCCCGCTGCGCGCGCTGACGCGCTCATCGCGGCCGCGGCTGACCATCGGCCCGGCCGGGCGGGTTGACCTCGAGCCGGAGCCGGACGGCGGTCTCGCGGCCGGGCTGCTCCGGCTCCTGGTCATCATGCGCGACGCACAGCGAGACGGCACCTGGCCACGGCTGAAGGTCTGCGCCAACACCGAGTGCGCGTGGGCCTTCTACGACCGCTCCCACAGCCGCCGCGGGGCCTGGTGCGACATGGCCTCCTGCGGAAACCTGATCAAGAACAGGAACCTGAGAGCACGCCGGGGCGGGCGCTCCGGGCAGGTTGCCCGGCCGACACACCCGACCCGCCCGGGCCAGGCCGGCCAGGCGACCTAACCGGCCGGCCGGAACGGAGCCGACCGGAACGGACCCGGCCGGTACGGACCCGGCCGGAACGGGCCAGGCCACCGAACGACGACGGCGGACGGCACGGACGGCGCCGCCCGCCGTCGGCCTACTTCTTGGCCGGGGCCTTCTTATCGCCGTTGACGATCGCCTTGAAGTCCGCGCCCGCACGGAACTTGGGCACCGACGACTTCGGCACCTTGATGGACGCGCCGGTGGCCGGGTTGCGGGCCGTCCGGGCTGGCCGGACAGTCTTCTCGAATACCCCGAATCCGGTTATGGCGACCTTGTCGCCTTTCGCGACGGCTGTCTGGATGGTGTCGAGTACCGCGTTAACTGCTTCCGTCGCGGTTTTTTTATCCCCCATCCGGGTCGAAATCGCGTCGATCAGGTCACGCTTGTTCATTCTTCACTCCTGCGGTTTCCCCCAACGGGAGGTCGCGGACAGGGCAGCCTGCTTCTCGCGACCTCTGATGTGCCTGAAATTAGGCGATGCGGCGACGTGGCACAATCACATCCGCCTGAAAACACGGCGTGTCGACGCTCGGACTACTCAGAATGCTACGGGAATAGGGAATTCACCGGCACCAGGGGGTTGAGGAAGCCCCCGCGGGCCGCCCCTGGTCCTCGGCCTGCGCGATGTCCGCCAGCAGCCGGTCAAGCCGCCAGGCGCAGCGCGCCGCATCGGCACCGGGGACTTTCACCGCGTCGCCAATGGCCACGAGCCTGTGCTGCAGCCGGACCCGGTCGTCGCCCGCCAGGCCGGAAGAGCAGAGCAGCCGCTGCGCGATAAGCAGCCCCCTGGCCACCTCATCGCCGCCGCCGATATCGAATCGCGCGACCAGGCTCCGGGCGCGCACATCGCGGCGGGCGAAATCCACCGTCAGCAAGATCCCTGGATCAGACTCGACAGCGTCCTGCAACTCGCTCACCGATATCTCGGCCAGGCATACGCACGCCATGCCATTTTTTATGAGGTTATAGCGCATCATGTCGTCGAGCCTGGCCGAGATTACGATCCTCGGTCCGCGCCCGCCGAGCGCCGCGAAGGCCAGCCCGGCCGAAATCCAGCCATGAGGGTCCGCGATCGCTATCGGCGCGGCGCCGCCGGCCGGCAGGTGATCTCGGACCGAGATGGCGCGGCCGGTGCAGGAGTCGAACGGAATCCCGGCCATGCTTGACGGTATCGCCACCGACCGGACGGCACGGACGGCACCGCCGCAACCGGGCTCCGGCGCCTTTAGCGGGCACTTCCGGGGCACCGTGCGGCAGGTCGCGGGCCTGAGGCCGGCTCTGCCCGGCCGGCGGCGGCCGTCCCGTGGCGACGTGGCGACGCGGGCACCGGCGGCGGCCGGTAGTGTCCCTTCTGTGGGTTTGCAGCGGACGGCTCTGGAGTTAACCTTCTGGCGGCCTGCGGCATGTCACTATGGTCGGGCTTGCGAGTCATGAGGTCGTGCGCATGAAGGTTGCCGTCGTCAAGGAGACCGGACCGGGCGAGCGCCGGGTGGCGCTGGTGCCCGAGGCCGTGGCGAAGCTGCGCGCGGCCGGCATGGAGATTCTGGTGGAGACCGGCGCGGGACAAGGCGCCTGGCAGAGCGATGACGCGTTCACCGAGGCCGGGGCCGGCATCGTGACCCGCGACGAGCTGGTCGCGGCCGCCGACGTCATCGTGATGGTCGGCAGGCCGGACGACCCGTTGATCGCCGGGCTGCGGCCGGGCCAGGCGGTGCTGGGGATGCTGGCGCCGCTGACCGATCCGGACCTCGCGCAGCGGCTGGCGGCCAGCGGCGTGACCGCGGTGAGCCTGGACATGATCCCGCGTACGCTGCCGCGGGCCCAGCCGATGGACGCGCTCTCGTCGCAGGCCAACATCGCCGGCTATAAGGCGGCGATCATGGCGGCCGACGCCTTCGGCCGCTTCTTCCCGCTGCTGATCACGGCGGCCGGCACCGCGAGACCGGCCAGGCTGCTGGTCCTCGGCACCGGCGTGGCCGGCCTGCAGGCCATCGGCACGGCCCGCCGCCTCGGCGCGGTCGTCAGCGCCTACGACGTGCGCCCGGAGACCAAGACCGAGGTGCAGTCGCTGGGAGCGACGTTCATCGAGCTGACTTCCGTGGGCCCGGCCGGCGGCGAGGGCGGGTACGCGCGGGCGCTGACCGAGGAAGAACACCAGGCCCAGCAGGACGAGCTGGCCGGGCACATCGCCCGGCACGACGTGGTGATCACCACCGCGCAGGTTCCGGGCCGCAGGCCCCCGCTGCTGGTCACCGGCGACGCGCTCAAGGCGATGGCCGCGGGCTCGGTGGTGGTGGACATGGGCGCGAGCCCGCTCGGCGGCAACGTCCAGGGGTCGCAGCCGGGCGAGACGACGGTCACCGAGAACGGCGTGACCATCATCGGCGCCACCAACCTGCCGTCGCGGATGCCGACCGCCGCCTCGGCGATGTACGCGCGCAACGTCACCTCCCTGCTGCTGTACCTGGTAAAGGACGGCTCGCTGGCCGTCGACCTCTCCGACGACCTCCAGCGGGGCGTCGTGATCGCCTACGAGGGCCGGGTGGTGCACCCGGCCCTGACCGAGGGGTCCCGGGAGGCCGCCGCCCCGGACCAGCACATCGAGCCGGCTGGAGGTACCGACCATGTCGACGGCGCTGCTCACTGACCTGGTTATCTTCGTGCTCAGCCTCTGGGTGGGCTTCGAGGTGATCAGCAAGGTTCCTGCCACGCTGCACACGCCGCTGATGTCGGCCGCCAACTCCATCCACGGGATCGTCCTGGTGGGCGCCATGCTGATCGCGGCCACCACGAACAGCTGGGTCGGCTACCTGATCGCGTTCGTGGCCGCGATGTTCGCCTCCGCCAACGTGGTCGGCGGCTACGTGGTCACTGGCCGGATGCTCAAGATGTTCCGGAAACGGCCCGACGCCGGAGCAGCCACGGCACCGCACGGTGAGGGCAAGCCAGCAGCCGCGGTCACGAACGGGCACCAATCATGAGCGGGTTCAGCTTCTCCACCCAGCTCATCTACGTGCTGGCCGCGTCGTGCTTCGTGCTCGGCCTGCACCTGATGAACACTCCCGCGACCGCGCGCCGCGGCAACCAGTTCTCCACAGCCGGCATGGTGATCGCCGTCGCCACGACGATCGCGCTGATCGCCCACGCAGGCGTGATCAGCGCGACGGGCTGGATCGTGATGCTCGTCGGGGCGCTCATCGGCGGCGGCGTGGGCCTGTACTCGGCGCGCACCGTGCAGATGACGGCGATGCCGCAGCTCGTGAGCATGTTCAACGCGGT
>JASHUI010000060.1:0-6915 GCA_030040095.1 Streptosporangiaceae bacterium
GGCCACGCCGAGGCTTGCCGGGCGGGCGGCCGGGACGGCCAGCCGCGCATCGCCGACCAGGATTCGCCGGTGCACCTCCTGCAGTTCGGGTCCGGGCTCCACGCCGAGCTCGCCGACCAGCCTGGCCCGGATCTCCCGGAACACCCGCAACGCGCCGGCCCGCTGCCCGCAGCGGTACAGGGCCACCATGAGCATCCCGGCCAGCCGCTCCGCCAGCGGGTACCGGGCCAGCATGCCGGGCAGCTCCGCGGCGGCCTCCTGCTCCATCCCGCACGCCAGCAGGCCGTCGATGCGGTTCTGCGCCGCGGCGAGCTGCTCCTCGGCCAGCATCGACCGGATCGCCTCGACCGCCCCGGTGTCCGGGACATCGGCCAGCGCCGGACCCCGCCACAGCGTCAGGGCCTGGTCGAACGTGGTGATCGCGGCCGACCGGTCGGCGCAGTCGCGCCCGGCCCGCGCCAGCCAGCGGAACTCGTGCACATCGACCTGGCGCGCCTCGATCAGCAGCCGGTAGCCGTCGCCGCATCGCTCGAGCCGGGCGCCCGGCACCGCTGCCAGTACCTGGCGCAGCCGCGTGATCAGCGCCTGCAGGCTGGCCCGGGCCGAGCGGGGCGGGTCGTCGTCCCACACCCCGTCGATCAGCTCGTCGACCGGCACGACCTGGCCTGCCCGCATCGCCAGCAGCGCCATCACCAGCCGCTGCTGCGGCTTGTCCGGCGCCGACCAGGCGCCGCAGACCAGCACCTCGACCGGTCCGAGCAGCCTCAGGACAACGCCGTTCATCACCCCGCCTCCTCAGTCGCGCAGCGAGCGCCACCGGCCAGAGCTTGATCCTAACTTTCAGCTTCCGGGCATTCCCGACATATCACAGCGGCCCGCTAAGCATCGTGACTGACTCGTCACCTTCCCGTTGCGCCGCGCGGGCACGATCGGCTGGGACGGCCGCCGCCTCCGCCGAGCGGGCTCGGCGCCCGCGGGCCGCCGCTTGGGCCCGCGCCAAGCGGACGCCAAGCAGATGACAAGCGCCACCGCGCAGGCTGGCTGGCTGAAGGAAAACCGGACCGTAAGGAACAACCACGATGAGGAGAAACTCCCAAGCCGCCGGCGGAGCCAGACGGCTAGGTGGCAGGGCTTTGGCCGTAACAGCCGTGGCCGCGGTGCTCGCGCTGGTGGCGGCGGGCTGCACGAACAGCAGCAGCAGCCTGCCGCCGACCGGCGGCACGCCAGTGAACGGCGGGACGGCCGTCATGGCCGAGCCGCCGTCCAACACGCCGAACTACATCTTCCCGTTCACTAGCAGCTCGTACATCAGCATCACCAACCTGAACGACTTCTCCTACCTGATGTACCGGCCGCTGTACTGGTTCGCCAACGGCACCCAGCCGACGCTGAACCAATCGCTGAGCCTGGCCAACCCGCCGACGTTCAGCGGAAGGACCGTCACCATCACCCTGAAGCACTACATGTGGTCCAACGGGCAGCCGGTGACCGCGTCGAACGTCATGTTCTGGATCAACATGATGCTGGCCGTGCCGCAGGACTGGGGCGCGGACGTGCCGGGCGGGTTCCCGACCAACGTGTCCGACATCAAGGTGATCAGCCCGACCGAGCTGCAGATGACCATGAACCAGTCGTTCAACCCGACCTGGTTCCTCTACAACGAGCTGAGCCAGATCACCCCGATGCCGACCGCCTGGGACCGGACCGCCTCCGGCGCAAGCCACTGCACCACGACGGTCAGCGACTGCGCGGCGGTCTACACCTACCTCGACAGCCAGTCCAAGGACCTGTCCACGTACGTGAACTCGCCGCTGTGGAGCATCGTGGACGGGCCGTGGACGCTGAGCGCGTTCAACGCCGACGGGCATGTCACGTTCGTGCCGAACAAGTCCTACTCCGGGCCCGTTAAGCCGAGGCTGTCGGCGTTCGAGGAGGTGCCGTTCACCACCGACGCGGCCGAGTACGACGTGCTGCAGTCGCCGAGCGGCGCTACCAAGATCAACGTAGGCTACCTGCCGGAGCAGGACGCCCCGGTCAAGCCGGCCGGCGCGACGGTGGGCACCAACCCGCTGGCGACCCGCGGGTACTCGCTAGAGCCCTGGTACACCTGGGGGATCAGCTACTACCCGCTCAACCTGCAGTCGACCGACGGCGACCACGCGGCGATCTTCAAGCAGCTGTACTTCCGCCAGGCCATGGCCTACATGATGAACCAGGCCGCGGTGATCAGCGGGCCGTTGCGCGGCTACGGGCAGCTCACGGTGGGGCCGGTCGGCAACTACCCGCCGACCGCCTACCTGTCGGCCCAGGGCAGGTCGGGCGACCCGTTCCCGTACAACCCGGGCCGGGCCAAGAGCCTGCTGGCCGACAACGGCTGGAAGGTGGTCCCCGGCGGCCTGTCGACCTGCGTCAAGCCGGGCGCGGCGGCCGGTGACTGCGGCGCGGGGATCACCGCGGGCAGCAGCCTGAACTTCAACATGGTCTACGCGACGGGACTCGCGTGGGTTGTGTCGGAGATGACCCAGCTGCAGTCCAACGTGGCCACGATCGGGATCAAGCTGGCCCTGTCGCCCAAGCCGTTCGACCAGGTGGTCGCGCTGGGCGCGGGCAACTGCGTCGCGGCCAGGCTCCCGTGCAACTGGGACATGGCCGACTGGGGCCTGGGCTGGTCGTTCGCGCCGGACTACTACCCGAGCGGCGAGACGCTGTTCACGACCGGCTCGCTGGCCAACGCCTCCGGGTACAACGATCCCAAGAACGACGCGATGATCGACCAGACGCTGACCAGCAGCAACCTGCAGTACCTGTACAACTGGCAGGACTACCTGGCCAAGCAGCTGCCGGTGCAGTGGCAGCCGAACGGTCCCTACCAGATCACCGAGGTGTCCAACAACCTGAGGGGCGTCCTGCCGCAGAACCCGACGCTCCTCATCAACCCGGAGAACTGGTACTTCGTGAAGTAACCGCCGAGCAAGAGGGCAAAACGCCCCGCGGCCACGCGAGCGTGGCCGCGGGGCGTCGCCTTCAGCGAGCCGCCGGGTCAGTGCGAGTGGCCGTGACCGTGGCCGTTGGCCGCGGCCGTCTCCGGCTCCGGCTTCTCCGTGACCAGGGCTTCGGTGGTCAGCAGCATCCCGGCGATGGACGCCGCGTTCTGGACCGCCGAGCGGGTCACCTTGACCGGGTCGATCACGCCCTGCGCCATCAGGTCGCCGTACTCGTTCGTCGCGGCGTTGTACCCGTGGCCTCGGGGCAGGTCGGCCACGGCGGCCACGACCACGCCGCCCTCGGCGCCCGCGTTGTCCGCGATCCACCGGCACGGCGCCTGCAGCGCCCGGCGCACGATCTCGACGCCGGTCTTCTCGTCACCGGTCCGGCCGAGGTCGCCGAGGCCGGACGCGATGTGCACCAGCGCGCTGCCACCGCCGGCGATGATGCCCTCCTCGATCGCCGCCCTGGTGGCCGAGATCGCGTCCTCGAGGCGGTGCTTCTTCTCCTTCAGCTCCACCTCGGTCGCGGCGCCCGCGCGCAGCACGCACACGCCGCCGGACAGCTTCGCCACCCGCTCCTGCAGCTTCTCCCGGTCCCAGTCGGAGTCGGAGTTCTCGATCTCGATGCGGAGCTGCCGGATCCGGTCGTCGATCGCCTGCTGGTCGCCGGCGCCGTCCACGATCGTGGTGTTGTCCTTGGTCACCACCACGCGCCGGGCCCGCCCCAGCGTCTCCAGGCCGACGTTCTCGAGCTTGAGGCCGACCTCCTCGCTGACCACGCTGCCGCCGGTCAGCACGGCCATGTCCTCGAGCATCGCCTTGCGCCGGTCGCCGAAGCCCGGCGCCTTGACCGCGACCACGGACAGCAGCCCGCGGATCTTGTTCACCACCAGGGTGGACAGCGCCTCGCCGTCCACGTCCTCGGCGATGACCAGCAGCGGCTTCTTGCCCTGCGCGACCTGCTCGAGCAGCGGCAGGAAGTCCGCCATCGACGAGATCTTGCCGCCGTGCAGCAGGATGTGGACGTCCTCGAGGACGGCCTCCATCCTCTCCTGGTCGGTGATGAAGTACGCCGAGATGTAGCCCTTGTCGAACTGCATGCCCTCGGTGAACTCGATCTCCAGCCCCATGGTCGGCGACTCCTCGACGGTGATCACGCCGTCCTTGCCGACCTTGTCGAACGCCTCGGCGATGATCTCGCCGATCTTCTTGTCCTGCGCGGAGACCGTCGCGACGTTGGCGATCTCGCTCTGCTCCTCCACCTCGCGGGCGGACTCGAGCAGGATCCGCGAGACCTCGGCGGCCGCGGCGTCGATGCCGCGCTTGAGCGACATCGGATTCGCCCCCGCGCTGACCGAGCGCAGCCCCTCGTGCACCATCGCCTGGGCCAGCACGGTCGCCGTCGTGGTGCCGTCGCCGGCCACGTCGTTGGTCTTGGTCGCGACCTCCTTGGCGAGCTGCGCGCCCAGGTTCTCGTGCGGGTCCTCCAGCTCCACCTCACGGGCGACGGTCACTCCATCATTGGTGATGGTGGGAGCGCCCCACTTCTTGTCGATCACGACATTGCGCCCCTTGGGGCCCAGCGTCACCTTGACGGCGTCCGCGAGGCGGTTGACACCGCGCTCGAGCGACCGGCGCGCCTCCTCGTCGAACTCCAAGCTCTTGGCCATTGAGTACCTCTACATACTTGCGTTAAATGTGTGGCTTGCCGTTGGTTCATGCCACCGCCCCGGGCAGGCCTATCGGGCCGGCCCGGGGCGGTGCTGGACGATCCCGCTCGCTACTTCTCGATGACCGCGAGCACGTCGCGGGCGGAGAGCACCAGGTACTCCTCGCCCGTGTACTTGACTTCCGTGCCGCCGTACTTGCTGTACAGCACGATGTCGCCGACCTTGACGTCCATAGGGACGCGCTTGGTGCCGGCCTCATCGAACCGGCCCGGGCCGACCGCAAGAACCTCGCCCTCCTGCGGCTTCTCCTTGGCGGTGTCCGGGATGACCAGACCCGACGCGGTGGTCTGCTCGGCCTCGAGCGGGCGCACCACGATCCGGTCTTCGAGCGGCTTCAGAACAACCTTGGTGGCGGTCGTCACGATCTGACCTCCCCCTTCGAAAAGGGCTCACTAGAAGTTATTAGAGAGGCGACCATGGCGGCCTGCCGTCGCGGGTGTCAGACCAACCTGTCGCATTAGCACTCTACTACGGTGAGTGCTAGTTCCGAACATTATCCATCGCGCGGGGTCCCGTCAACCTGGCGGGCCACCACGCTGGTCAGCGGCATGGAGGAGTCGGCGGGGAACCCGGCCGGGGACGGCGGCACCTCCCGGGCCAGCAGTTCCGCGCCGAGCGCCGCGACCATGGCCCCGTTGTCGGTGCACAGCCCGGGCCTGGGCACCCTGAGCCGGATGCCGGCGGCCTGGCAGCGCCGCTCGGCCAGGGCCCGCAGCCGCGAGTTGGCCGCCACCCCGCCGCCGATCACGAGCTGGCCGACCCCGTGGGCCAGGCACGCGTCCACGGCCTTGCGGGTCAGCACGTCGGCCACCGCCTCCTGGAACGAGGCGGCCACATCGGCCACGGGGATCGCGAGCCCGGCGGCCTCGCGGGCCTCGACCCAGCGCGCCACCGAGGTCTTCAGCCCGGAGAAGGAGAAGTCGAGCGTCTGGTCCCGGTACTTCCCCCGGGGAAAGGCGATGGCGGCCGGGTCGCCCTCCGCGGCCGCCGCGTCGATCGGCGGCCCGCCCGGAAACGGCAGCCCGAGCAGCCGGGCCACCTTGTCGTAGGCCTCGCCCGCCGCGTCGTCGATCGTGGACCCCAGCGGGGTCAGGCCATCGGGCAGGTCGGTGACCAGCAGCAGCGAGGAGTGGCCGCCGGAGACCAGCAGGGCGATGGCGGGCAGCTCCAGCGGGCCGTGCTCCAGCTGGTCCACGGCGATGTGCGCGGCCAGGTGGTTGACGCCGTACAGCGGCTTGCCCAGCGCCAGCGCGTAGGCCTTGGCCGCGCACACCCCGACCAGCAGCGCCCCGGCCAGGCCCGGACCCGCGGTGACCGCGATCGCGTCCACGTCGGCCAGCGTCGCCCCGGCCGTGGCCAGGGCCCGGTCGACGGCCGGCACGATGGCCTCCAGGTGCGCCCGGCTGGCCACCTCGGGCACCACGCCGCCGAACCTGGCGTGCTCGTCGACGCTGGACGCGATCGCGTTGGCCAGCAGGTCACGGCCGCGGACCAGGCCCGCGCCGGTCTCGTCGCACGAGGTCTCGATGCCCAGCACCAGCGGGGCGGTCACCGCCGGCCGCCGAGGTCGCGCCGCATCACCAGGGCGTCCGCGCCGGACGGCTGGTAGTAACCCTTCCTGATCCCGATCTGGATGAAGCCGTGACGCCGGTACAGCCGCTGCGCCCGGTCGTTGTCCGTGCGCACCTCGAGAAACACCTCGGTGCAGCCCCTCCTGGCCGCCTCGGCCAGCAGCGCCTCGAGCAGGGCAGCGCCGATTCCCTGCCCCCACCGGTCGACGGCGACCGCCAGCGTCAGCACGTCGGCCTGGGCCCCGGCCAGCAGCAGCCCGGCGTAGCCGGTGATCACGCCGTCGTCGGCCGCGACCAGGTAATAACGACTGCGCGGCTGCGAGGTCAGCTCGGCCTCGAGCATCTGCCTGGACCAGGCCTCCTCGCCGAACAGGGCAAACTCCAGCCCGACCACCGCCTCCAGATCGGCGGCGGTCATGGCGCGCAGCGAGCGGCTCATCGCCTGTCTCCCACTCATGCCGGGGTGACCCGCTTGGGCTTGCCCGGGACCCGGGCATCGGGCCTGCGCAGGTACAGGGGCTCGGGCGGCCCCGCGGGGGCGCCCTGGGCCAGGCGCCGCGCCGCGATCTCGGCGAGCTGGCCCGCGTCGGGGTAGGGCGGCGGGATCGCGTGGCCGGCCAGCTCCGG
>JASHUI010000529.1:0-6908 GCA_030040095.1 Streptosporangiaceae bacterium
CTCGGCGGCACGGGCGCGCAGCGGCACCGGGCCCATGTTGGCCAGCGCGATACGGCCGCCCGCCGTCGCCGCGCCGACGATGGCCCAGTCGTTGGCCCGCCGGACGAACTTCTGGTAGCCCCACCCCTCCCGGGGCCTGCGCGGCACCCGGACCGCGGCGATCAGCTCGCCCTCGGCCAGGCTGGTCTCGAAGAACCCGGTGAACAGGTCGTCCGCCGCGACGTTCCTGGTCCCGGCCTGGCCGAGCACGTCCACCGATCCGCCCAGCGCCAGCAGCGCCATCGGCAGGTCGGCCGCCGGGTCGGCGTGGGCCAGCGAGCCGCCGATCGTGCCGCGGTGGCGGATCTGCGGGTCGCCGACCTGGGCCGCGGAGAAGGCCAGCAGCGGCGCCTCGGCCCGGACCAGCTCGGAGGCGGCCAGGACCGCGTGCGGCGTGGCCGCGCCGATCACGATCTCGTCGCCCTCGGCCCGGACTCCGGTCAGCTCGGCCAGCCCGCCGATGTCGATGAGCACCGAGGGCGCGGCCAGGCGCAGCTTCATCATCGGCAGCAGCGAGTGGCCGCCGGCCAGCAGCTTGGCGTCGTCGCCATGGCTGTCCAGCAGGTCCAGGGCGTGCGCCGGGGACCGCGCCGCGACGTAGTCGAACGGCGCGGGGATCACGCGCCCACCTCCGCTCCGGCGGTGGCGCCGGCCTCGGCGGCGGCCAGCACCGCGCGAACGATGTTGTGGTAGCCGGTGCAGCGGCAGAAGTTGCCCTCCAGCCCCTCCCGGACCTCGGCCTCGGTGGGATGCGGGTTCTCCGACAGCAGCCCGATCGCGGCCATCACCATGCCCGGGGTGCAGAACCCGCACTGCAGGCCGTGCTCCTGCCGGAACGCCGCCTGCACCGGGTGCAGTTCGCCGCCCTCGGCCAGGCCCTCGGCCGTGGTGACCTCCCGCCCGTTCGCCTGCACGGCCAGCACCGTGCACGACTTGACCGACGCGCCCCCACCGGCCTCCCCTGCCCCCTTCATTAGCACCGTGCAGGCGCCGCACGAGGTGGTGTCGCAGCCGACGTTGGCCGCCCGCAGGCCGCACACCTCGCGCAGGTAGTGCACGAGCAGCAGCCGTGGTTCCACCTCATCGGTGCGCCGGCGGCCGTTGACGGTGAGCTCGACCTGCATCTACGCTGTCTCCTTTTCTGCCTTCGGCGCCTGCGCTGCCTTCAGTGCCTGCCAGACGCGCTGCGGCGAGGCGGGCATGTCGATGTGCCGGACGCCGAGGTGGGAGAGCGCGTCGATGACCGCGTTCTGCACGGCGGGGGTGGCCCCGATCGAGCCTGCCTCGCCGATGCCCTTGACGCCTAGCGGGTTGTAGCTGGTGAGGGTCTGCATGTCGGCCAGTTCGAAGCTCGGCACCTCGGTGGCCGAGAGGAACGGGTAGTCGGCGAAGCTCGCGGTCAGCGGGTTGCCGTCGGCGTCGTACACGACCTCCTCGACGAAGGCCTGGGCCGCGCCCTGGGCGATGCCGCCGTGCCGCTGCCCCTCGGCCAGCAGCGGGTTGAGCACGAACCCGGCGTCGTCGACGGTGATGATCCGGCGCAGCACCACCTTGCCGGTCTCGGTATCGACGTCGACCACCGCGACATGCGACCCGAACGGGAACGTCGCCCCGGGCGCCGTGAATATCGTGCGAACGAACAGCCGCTCCTCCTCGGCCAGGCTGGCCAGCGGCACCGAGGCATCCGGGTCGCCGGCCACCTCGAACGCGCTGCGCTCGACGTCGAAGCGCAGGTCCGCCGGGTTGGCCTCGAGTTCGTTCGCCGCGCGTTCCCGCGCGACCTCGATCAGCTCCTGGGCGGCCTGCCGCACCGCGGAGCCGCCGTGCTGCAGGCTCCGCGAGCCGCCAGTGCCGCCGCCCTCGGGGATCAGGTCGGTGTCGCCCCACTTCAGCGTGATCTTGTCCACCGGGATGCCGAGCTGCTCGCTGGCCAGCATGGCCCAGGCCGTCGCGTGGCCCTGGCCGTGCGGCGAGGTACCGGTGAGGATCGTCGCCGTCCCGTCCGGGTGCACCTCGACCGTGGCGTTCTCCTTGGGCGGCTGGTCCTCGCCGTCGCCCATGCCGGTGATCTCCACGTAGCTGGCCAGGCCGATGCCGAGCGCCAGCGTGTCCCCGCGGTTGCGCCGCTCGGCCTGCTCCTTGCGCAGCCCGGCGTAGCCGGCCGCGTCGAGCACCTTGTCCAGCGCCGCCGCGTAGTCGCCGGTGTCGTACAGCGCGCCGAACTTGGTCCGGTGCGGCTCGGTGAACTTCGGCAGCAGGTTGCGCCGCCGCACGTCGGCCGGGTCCATGCCGATCTCGGCCGCGAACAGGTCCATGGCCCGCTCGATCGCCGCCGTGGCCTCGGGCCGCCCGGCGCCGCGGTAGGCGCCGATCGGAGTGGTGTTGGTGACCACGCTCCTGGCCACCGCCTCGGCCCGGGGGATCGCGTACGGCCCCGTCGTCATCAGGATGGTCAGGGTCGGCAGCATGGCGCCGATCCGGACGTGGGCGCCCGAGTCCTGGATGACCTCCAGGCGGTAGGCCAGCACGGTGCCGTCCCGCCTGCCGCCGATCGTGACCGTCTGCTGCTGGGCCCGGCCCTGGGTCATGGCGACCAGGTTCTCGTACCTGGTCTCGGTCCACCGCGCCGGGCGGCCTAGCCGCCGCGCCACCCAGGCCACCATGACGTGCTCGGGGTCGGCGCCGAACTTGGCGCCGAACGCGCCGCCGACGTCCGGGGTGATGATGTGAACCTGCTCCGGCTTCAGGCCGAGCATCCTGGCCAGCCCGCCCCGGGTGCCCTGGGCTCCCTGGTTGGGTATCCACGCGGTCACCCGCCCGTCCTCGCCCCAGGATGCCGCCGCGGCCCTGGTCTCCATCGGGGCCGGGGCCACCCGCTGGTTGAGGATCGTGCGCGTGACCACGACGTCGCAGTCGTCGAACAGGTGCTGGTCCAGCGCGGCGGGGTCGCCGAAGGTCGCGGCCACGTTGGTGCCCGCCTCGTCGTAGAGCAGGACCTCGCTGTCGGCCGCGGTCGCGAAGTCGACCACGGCCGGCAGCGGATCGTAGTCGACGTCCACCAGTTCCACGGCGTCCTCGCCCTGGTACGGGTGCTCGGTGACGACGATCGCCACCGGCTCGCCCACGTAGCGGACCTTGTCCGCGGTCAGGATCGAGCGCGTCATCTGCTGGTTGAACATCGGCGCCGGCTTCACGCCGGGCAGGTCCGCCAGGTCGGAGCCGGTGAACGCGGCGACGACGCCGGGGGCCTGGAGCGCCGCGCTCAGGTCGATCCCGCGGATCGTCGCGTGCGCGACCGGGGAGCGGACGAAGAACACGTGACAGGCGCCGTCCAGCCGCTCGTCCACGACGTCCTCGGTGTAGACGCCCCCGCTGGTCAGGAAGCGCGGATCCTCCGTCCGCAGGACGCGAGTGCCCAGGATGCTCACCGGCGATTAACTCCCCTCGAACCCGGCGCCGGCCGTCCCGCAGGGACGGCCGGCCGCATGGCAATGCCCAGATTGACGCCCGGGGACCGGACAGCGCCGACTGCCGGCCGACCGGGCTGCGCACCTCACTGATGATCGTGCCCTGTCCCGCTCGGGAAGGTCAAACCGGCGGCGCCGCACGAAGCTGCTGGTCGTCGCCTGTTCGCCGGGCTCGCGCCGGCCCGGCGAAAATGGGTTTCCCGGCCCGCGCCGGCGCGGTTAGCATGCGAACCGCCCCCACGATCGGAAGTAAGCCATGTTTGCGCGCGCGCTGGTGCGCCGCTTCCCGGTACTCGCGTACCGGGACTTCCGCCTGCTGCTGGCCGACCGCCTGCTGGCGCCGGCCGCCTTTGCCTTCTCCCTGGTCGGGGTCTCGTTCGCGGTGCTGTACGAGACCGGGTCCACCGCGGACCTGTCCTACGTGCTGGCCGCGCAGATCTCGCCCGCGCTGTTGTTCACCGTGGTCGGCGGGGTCGTCGCGGACCGTGTTCCGCCGCAGAGGGTGATCATCGCGGGCAACGCCATGATCGCGGCCGGCGAGGGGACCTTCGGCATCCTGGTCCTGGCCGGTCACCCGCGGCTGTGGGTGATGCTCCTGCTCGAGACGGTCACCGGCACCGGCCTGGCCGTGTTCTACCCGGCCTCGCAGGCGCTGCTGCCCCGGCTGGTCCCGGGCACGCTGCTGGCGCCGGCCAGTGCGGTCAGCCGGCTCGCGATGAACGCGGGCCAGATGGCCGGGGCCACGATCGCGGGCCTGTGCGTGGCCGCGTTCGGGCCCGGCTGGGCCCTGACCGCGTGCGGGGCCGGCATGCTCACCTCGGTCCCGCTGCTGCTGAGCATCCGGGCGACCGGCCGGGGCGGCGCGAAGGGCACGAGCATGCTCCGCGACCTGCGGGACGGCTGGTCGGAGTTCCGCTCGCACACCTGGCTCTGGGCCATCGTGGCGCAGTACGGCGTGGTGCTGATGGCGTGGTTCGGCGCCTTCCAGGTCCTGGGGCCGGTGGTGGCCAAGGAGCACCTCGGCGGGCCGGCCGCATGGGGCGCGATCACCGCCGCGGACTCCGTCGGGCTCATCGTGGGCGGCCTCGTCTCGCTGCGGTTCACGCCGCGGCGACCGATGATGTTCGTGGTGCTGATCGGAGCGGCGATAGCGATCGGCCCGCTCGCGCTGGCCATGCTGTGGCCGCTGCCGCTGGTCTGCCTGGCCTCGTTCGGCCTCGGCATCGCGGTCGAGGTCATGATGGTGCAGTGGACGGTGGCGATGGCCAGGAACGTCCCGCCGGACAAGCTGGCCCGGGTGTCCTCCTATGACGGGCTCGGCTCGGTCATGGCCATGCCGGCCGGCGCCCTGATCGCCGGTCCGCTGGCGGCCGCGGTGGGCGTCTCGGCCACCCAGTACGGCGCGGTCGCGCTGATCCTGCTGGCCTCGGCGCTGGCCCTGATCCCGCGCGACGTCCGGACCATGCGGGCCGACGACGTCCTGCGCCTGGCGGAGGGTCAGGCGACCAGTTCGGCGTCGCCGGAGAACGCGGCCCACATCGCGGCATAGACCCGGCCGGCCTCCAGCAGCTCGGCATGGGTGCCGGTCTCGGCCACCCGGCCCGACTCCATCACGATGATCCGGTCGGCCCGGGAGGCCGTGGTGAGCCGGTGCGCGACCACCAGGGTGGTGCGGCGCGCCGCCAGCTGCTCGGTCGCCCGGTTGACCTCTGCCTCCGCGGCCAGGTCCAGGGCAGCGGTCGCCTCGTCCAGCAGCAGGATGGCCGGATCCACGAGATAGGCCCGGGCGAGCGCGATCAGCTGCCGCTGTCCGGCCGACAAGTTCCTTCCGCGTTCCGACACCTCATGCATGAAGCCGCCGGGCAGCCTGGCGATCATCTCGATCGCGCCGACGCCCCGGGCCGCCGCCTCGACCTCGGCGTCGGTGGCGTCGGGCCGCCCGTAGGCGATCGCGTCCCGGACCGTGCCGGGAGACAGGTAGGACTCCTGTGGCACCACCCCGAGCTGGTGCCGGTAGGCGGGCAGGTCGTAGTCGCGAATGTCCACCCCGTCCACCAGCACGCGGCCCGAGCCGACGTCATAGAACCGCGCGATGAGCTTGACCAGCGTCGACTTGCCCGCCCCGGTCTGGCCCACCAGCGCGACGGTCTCGCCAGGCGCGATCGAGAGCCTGACCCCGCTCAGCGCGTCCTGCGTCTGGCCGGGGTAGCGGAACCGGACGTCGTCCAGCTCGATCCGGCCGTGCAGACGGCCCGGCGTGACGGGCTGGCGCGCCTCGGGCGTGGATGTCTGAGTCCGCAGCAGGCTCTTGATCCGCTGCAGCCCGACGTTGGCCTGCTGGTAGCCGTCGAAGACCTGGGACATCTGCTGCACCGGCGAGAACAGCAGGTCGATGAACAGCAGGTAGGCGATGAGCGATCCCGCGGTCAGAGCCCCGCTGCGCACCTCGCCCGCCGCCACGAACAGCACCAGCGCGCCGCCGATGGTCGACAGCGCCTGCACAAACGGGAAGTACAGGGCGATATAGCGCTGGGCCCGCAGCCGGGCGGCCATGTAGGCGCCGCTGAGCCCGGCGAACCGGTTCCGGTTCACCTGCTCGCGCCGGTAGGCCTGCGCCACGCGCAGCCCGGCCACGTTCTCCTGCAGGTCGGCGTTGACCGCGCTGACCTTCTCCCTGGCCTCGCGGTAGGCCTGCGACGACTTCGTGCGGAACAGCAGGGTCGCCACGACAAGGACCGGGATGATCGTGAACAGGGTGAGCCCGAGCCTGAGATTGATGGACAGCAGCGCGATCAGCACACCGACGAAGGACAGGCCCGAGTTGACCATGGTGATCAGCCCGGTCTGCAGGAACGACGACAGGGCGTCGACGTCGGTGGTCATCCGGGTCATGATCCGGCCGGTGAGCTCACGCTCGTAGTAGTCCAGGCCCAGCCGCTGCAGCTGCGAGAAGATCTTTACCCGCAGCGAGTACAGCAGCCGTTCCCCGTTGCGCCCGACCACGACGGTCTGGAAGACGTTGACCACCCAGTCGGCCAGCACGATCGCCAGGGCGGCCAGCGCGACGACGATGATCGCGTGCATCGCGCGGGCCAGCACGCCGTTGTCGATCCCGTTCCTGACCAGCAGCGGCATGAGGATGCTGGCCAGCGCGTCCAGGCCGTCCAGGACCAGCCCGACGATCAGCGCGAGCGCGAACGGCTTCAGCAGCCGGCGCAGGCTGAAGCGCGGGTCGCCCGCCCGCGACCAGGAGCGGCTCACCTTCGGCTCATCGGTGGCCGGCGGCAGCGCGTCCACCCTGGCCAGCAGCTCCGGCGTGGCCGGGATCTCGGCCATCCAGGCGGTGGCGCCGCCCCCGCTGCCGCGCAGGGTGCCCCGGCCCCGGGCGCCGTGGCCCATGCG
>JASHUI010000530.1:0-4358 GCA_030040095.1 Streptosporangiaceae bacterium
GGCTATGAACTGGCACAATCTGTGCTCCCCGCAACCGCGGGCGAGCAAAACTGGGGAGACAGTCCCCGGCGACCCCCGAAGCGGTCAAGGTGAGGACATGTGTGGCCGGTATGCGTCCGCGCGTAGGCGGATAGAACTCCTGGAGGAGTTCCGCATCGAGCGCGACCGTGCCTCCGAGCCGCTCGAGCCCGACTACAACGTCGCGCCGACCAAGCGCGTCTACGCGGTGATCACCCGCGACGAGCGCGCCCCGGAGTCCCCGGAGTCCTCGGCGCCGGCGGGCGTCGCTCGCGAGCTGCGGGTGGTCCGCTGGGGGCTGGTGCCGTTCTGGGCCAAGGACCCCAAGATCGGCAGCCGCCTGATCAACGCCCGGGCCGAGACGGTGGCCGCCAAGCCCGCCTTCCGGCACGCGTTCAGGCGCCGCCGCTGCCTGCTGCCCGCCGACGGCTACTACGAGTGGCAGCGGCCCGACGGCACCGAGGACGACACCCCGGGCGGCAAGGGCGGGGACGGGCGGGGCGGGGCCAAACAGCCCTATTTCATCTGCCGCGGCGACGGCGGCCCGCTGGCCTTCGCGGGCCTGTACGAGCTGTGGCGCGATGCCGCGCTGCCGGACGATCACGACCGGGCCTGGCTGTGGACGGCCACGATCATCACCACGAGCGCCCCGGATGAGCTGGGCAAGATCCACGACCGGATGCCGATGATCATCGAGCTGGACCGCTGGGCGGACTGGCTCGACCCGGCCGCCGACGACCCGGCCGACCTGACCGCGCTGCTGGCTCCGGCGGCCTCCAGCGGGCTGATCTCGTACCCGGTCTCCACCGTGGTCAACTCGGTGCGCAACAACGGCCCCGAGCTCATCACGCGCGTCGAACCGGCTCCGCCCGAACCGGGCCGGGGACCGGTCGCGCCCACCGCGCGTTCCGGCCGATCCCGGGGCGCGTCATCCCAAGGAACCTCCGGCAGCATCGCCGACAAGCTGCTGTAGGGCCGGACCGGCCCGGGCAGCAAGGAACACCCATTCGGCGCTGCCGGGCCTTAGGCGGATAGGAGGGTAGGTATCGATGGATACCGCCACCGCTCGAAAGCGCCTGGAGGAGATTTGCTCCGAGCTGGACAGGTCCATCTCGGTGCTCAAGGGCGAGCAGGAGGAGGACGAGCGCGTCCTGGACTATCCGCAGGATCCGGCCGACGCCGGGGCCAACCTCTCCGAGTCCGAACGCAGTGAGGCGATCCTGGCCCTGGCCAGGATGCAGCGCACGGAGGTGCTCGATGCCCTCCGCCGCATCGAGCTCGGCACCTACGGCACCTGCGCGGACTGCGGTGCCGTCGTTCCCGAAGGCCGGCTCGAGGCCAGGCCTGAGGCGGCCCGGTGCGTAAAGTGCCAGGGCAAATGGGACCGATTGCGGCGCTGAGCACGCCCGCGCTGCGGCGGGCGGAATGAAGCCACAGCGCAGCGTGTTGCAACGCCTGTGCCGATAGCGAGCAGCCCGCCGCGCGATCACGTTCCGGCGCTGAAGAGCGTCCCGACGGTAATGGGGCGCGAGTTCCGGGGGCCCGGCGTTGTATCCTCCCGCCGTGATGGTTGGCCAGGCGGCAGATGGCCGAGTGGCCGGCCGCAGCCAGCTAGCGTGGAGGGGGTGAGTCCGGTCCCGGAGACACTCGAAGAGCGCAGCGAGCGCTTTGAGCATGATGTCTTGCCGTACCTGGATCAGCTGTACGCCGCGGGGATGCGGATGACCCGTAACCCGGCCGACGCCGAGGACCTGGTGCAGGAGACGTTCGCCAAGGCGTACGCATCCTTCCACCAGTTCCAGGAGGGCACCAACCTCAAGGCCTGGCTGTTCCGGATTCTGACCAACACGTTCATCAACACCTACCGCAAGCGCCAGCGCGAACCGCAGCGGGCTGGTACCGAGGAAATCGAGGACTGGCAGCTGGCCAGGGCCGCGTCACACAGCTCGGCCGGGCTGAAATCGGCCGAGGCCGAGGCGCTCGAGCGGCTCCCCGATTCCGATGTCAAGGAAGCGTTGCAAGCTCTCCCCGAAGAGTTCCGCATCGCCGTCTACCTGGCTGACGTCGAGGGCTTCGCCTATAAGGAGATCGCCGACATCATGGGCACCCCGATCGGGACCGTGATGTCGCGCCTGCACCGCGGGCGCAGGCAGCTCCGGGAGATGCTCCAGGACTACGCGGCCAAAGAGGGCCTGGTCAGGGCGGCGCACACCGCCCCCACCGAGGCGTCGCCATCGGGCGAAGAGTCCGGAAGGGACGCGGGATGAGCTGCGGTAAGCCGCATGATGTGCCGTGTAGCGAGGTGCTCGCGCGGCTGTACACCTATCTGGACGGCGAGATCGAAGGTCAGGGCTACACCCAGATCCGCGAGCACCTCGATGAGTGCGGCCCGTGCCTGCGCGAGTACGGCCTGGAAGAGGCCGTGAAACGGCTGGTGCACAAGACCTGCGGCGGCGAATCCGCGCCGCGCGAGCTGAGGATCAAGGTCATGACCCGGATCGAGGCGGTGCGCGCCGAGCTCGAGATCACCGAGTTCCGGGTCGACTAGCGGCCCGCCCGCCCCGGTGCCCGGCGGGCGCATGTTGTGGCGGAGCCCTTCGCGAATGCGTTCGACCGCGTTACCCTGAGTGGCGGCGCCCGGCCGGTGCCGCAACGTCGCCACTGCGCCTGGCCCATCGCCGGTGCACGTCGGTCGAGGTTGCTGAGGGTCGGTCATGGGCAGGGTCTCACGCGCAGCGTGGATCTACATCGCGGTGGTCGTGATAGCGGCCGCGTCGGTCGTCGCCCCGAGGCTCTCCGGCCGTCCGATGAGCGCGAGCTGGTGGATGGCGCTCGGCGCGATCATGCTGCTGTTCCTGATCTGCGACTCCACCCCGACCCCCCTCGCCGCGCGCCAGTCGGCGTGGTCGCCCAGCTCGTCGGCCACCCTGGCCGCCGTGGTGCTGCTCGGGCCCGTGGGCGCGGCGCTGGTCGGGGCGGTGTCCGTGGTCAGCCTCCGGCGCAAGCTCCTGGTGGCCGAGCGGGTGTTCAACGGCGGCATGTACGCGGTGTCGGGCTTCGCGGCGGGGGAGACGTTCGTCGCGCTCGGCGGCCGTATCGGACTGCCCAGGCCGGATGACTTCCCCGCGATCGTCTGGCCGTTCGCCGCGGCCGCCGCCGCGCACGTGTTCGTGAACCTCGGCCTGATGTGGGGGGTACTGCAGCTCACCAGGCAGGATGGCCCGCTGCCGCGCCGGCTCCAGCTCGATACCGGCCTGCCGCTGCTGCTGGCCTCCGACCTGGGCTACGCCGCACTCGGCCTGGTGATCGCGGCGCTGTGGACGGTGATGGGACCCTTCGCCGCCGTGCTGGTGCTGGTCCCGCTGTTCGTGGCCCGCTGGGCCATGGGACAGTTCGCCGAGCAGCAGCGCGCCTACGCGGCCACCATGGCGGCGCTCTGCCAGGCGGTGGAGACCAAGGACTTCTACACCCGCGGCCACAGCGAGCGAGTATCGCGCGGGTCGGGGATGATCGCGCGGCAGATCGGCATGCGCGCGGACCGGGCCGAGGCGATCAAGTTCGCCGGCATGCTGCACGACGTGGGCAAGCTGGGGGTGCCGACCAAGGTGCTGCAGAAGACCGGGCCGCTGACCGAGGAGGAGTTCGCCGCGATCCAGCTGCATCCGATGCGCGGCCTGGAGATCGTCCGGGAGATCGGCTTCCTCAACGAGGCGCTGGCCGGGATCATGCACCATCACGAGAAGATCGACGGCACCGGCTACCCGATGGGCTTCGCCGGCGACGAGATTCCCGAGTTCGCCCGGATCATCGCGGTGGCCGACGCGTTCGATTCGATGACCTCGACCCGCTCCTACCGCGAGGCCCGCCCGATGAGCGAAGCCATCGACGAGCTGCGCAGGGGCGCCGGGACCCAGTTCGACCCGGCGCTGGTGGAGGCGTTCATCGCCGCCCTGCACCGGGACGGCTGGCGGCTGCCCGAGCGCGCCCAGGCACCGGTGGACCGGCAGACGGTGACGGCCCAGGACCACGACGACCCGACCGCGCCGCTGCGGGTCATCGAGGGTTAGCGGCGGCGGGAGGATCCGGTGGCGATGCGCCAGGCCGACGACCGGCTGCCCTCGTGGCAGGCCATGGACTCCGGCCGGCTTCTGCTCCTGGCCGCGGTCGGGATGATGGTGGTCGCCGCCGTGGCCCACACGGCCGCCGCGCGGCTCGCCGACCCGCAGAACGCCATAGCGTTCGGCTCGGTCATCGCCGTCGGCGAGCTGCTCAGGCTCGCGCAGCCGGGAGGCCGGGAGGCGGCGCCGATCGCGACGGCCGCGGCACTGGCCTACGCCTTG
>JASHUI010000531.1:0-2882 GCA_030040095.1 Streptosporangiaceae bacterium
CGCCCAGCCCGGCTGCGGCACCGCCGCCCACCCGGGCTGGCCCGCGGCTCCCGGCTGCGGCCCGCCCGGCTGCTGCCCGGCCATTTGAGCCCTGGCCAGGTCGGCCAGCTCTTGTATCGAGTGCACCGCGGCGGCACTGCCGCAGCGCGGGCAAACATCTCCTAATGTGCCATCAGTCACCGCTCTATTGTGCGGCACATGCCGGTTACCAGGGAAGACTCCGCAGGATCGGACGGCTGCACAAAGCCGTCCAAAATGGACGATGACCGACGCACAGCCGCGCACCCGAACTGCACGGACGGGGGATGTAACCCGGCCCGGGCGGCGGCAGGCTCCGATGAATGAGCCCCGTTCATGCCTGGGTGCGGGCCATCCAACGCGACGCCGGCGCCGCATCGCCGGCGCCGGCCACGGCAGTGACGTCGGCGCCGGCATCGGCCTGGCTGGCATGTTTGATGACGACGTCGAGCGGTATGTTCGAGATGCGGGTCAGGCTGCTCGGCAGGCCGTCTGATCCGCAGACCGTCACCGCCGCGATCACGGACCGGTCCGGCGTCGTGCACATCTGGGTGGTCGGCCGCGACCTGCTCGAGGCCGGGGTGGCGGCGCCGGCGTCCCGGCCGGCCAGGCGAGACCGGATCTGGGTCTGGACGACCGAGGGACCGGCCGGCCGGTCCCTGATGGTCGCACGGGCGTCGCCGTCCTTCGAGGTGCTCGAGCTGGACTGGGCCCGCGTCGGGGCGTTCCTGGCCGACGCCCGGGCGCAGGAGGCGGCGGCGCGCCGGTGGCGGACGCTCCCCGAGTGAACAGGAGACCAGGATGACCGCCCAGACCCTGACCGACATGCACGAACTCGCCCAGCAGCTGCGGGTCGACTCGATCCGGTGCAGCACTTCGGCGGGCTCCGGCCACCCGACGTCAAGCATGTCCGCCGCCGACCTGATGGCCGTGCTGCTGGCCCGGCACCTGCGCTACGACTGGCAGCACCCCGACGACCCGGCCAACGACCACCTGATCTTTTCCAAGGGGCACGCGTCGCCGCTGCTCTATTCGATGTTCAAGGCGGCGGGCGTGGTCTCGGACGCCGAGCTGATGACCCGGTACCGGCGGTTCGGCTCGGTGCTGGAGGGCCATCCGACCCCGGTGCTGCCGTGGGTCGACGTGGCCACCGGCTCGCTCGGCCAGGGCCTGCCCGACGGCGTCGGGATCGCCCTGGCCGGCCGGTATCTCGACGAGCTGCCGTACCACGTCTGGGTGCTGTGCGGCGACAGCGAGATGGCCGAGGGATCGATGTGGGAGGCGTTCGACAAGGCGTCCTACTACCGGCTCAGCAACCTGACCGCGATCGTCGACGTGAACCGGCTCGGCCAGCGCGGCCCGACCGAGCTGAGCTGGGACATCGACACCTATGTCCGGCGGATCGAGGGCTTCGGCTGCGAGGCCATCCCCATCGACGGACACGATCTCGGCGAGATCGACAAGGCGCTGGCGCACGCGGCCGAGGCGGACCGGCCCAGCGTGATCCTGGCCCGCACGCGCAAGGGCCGGGGCTTCTCCGAGATCGAGGACCACGAGGGCTGGCACGGCCGCCCGCTGCCAGCCGAGATGGCCGAGCGGGCCATCGTCGAGCTCGGCGGTGACCGCCACATCACGGTCGACGGCCACCGGCCCAGGACCGGTTCGCCGCGCGTGCGCCCCAGCGAGGAGGTCGTCCTGCCGCGCTACGAGCCGGGGGCCAAGGTCGCGACGCGCAAGGCCTTCGGCGAGGCGCTGGCCGCGGTCGGCGCCCGCGGCAACGTGGTGGCCCTCGACGGGGAGGTGGGGAACTCCACGCACACCGAGGACTTCGAGAAGGCGTATCCCGAGCGCTTCTTCGAGATCTTTATCTCCGAGCAGCAGCTCGTCGCCGCCGCGGTCGGGCTGTCCGTGCGCGGCTACATCCCGTTCGCCGCGACCTTCGCCGCGTTCTTCAGCCGCGCCTACGACTTCATCAGGATGTCGGCCATCTCCGCGGCCAACATCCGGCTGTGCGGCTCGCACGCCGGCGTCGAGATCGGCGCGGACGGCCCGTCACAGATGGGCCTGGAGGATATCGCGATGATGCGGGCCGTGCAGGGGTCCACGGTCTTGTACCCGAGCGACGCGGCGAGCACGGCCTTCCTGGTCCGGGAGATGGCCGACCGCGGTGGCATCGTCTACATGCGCACCACCCGCGGCTCGTATCCGGTGCTCTACGGGCCAGACGATTCGTTCCCGGTCGGCGGGTCGAAGGTAATCCGGTCCGGCGCCGGGGACCAGGTGACGCTGATCGGGGCCGGCGTGACCCTGCACAACTGCCTGGCCGCCGCGGACGAGCTGGCGGGCGACGGCATCGGCGCCCGGGTGCTGGACCTGTACTCGGTGAAGCCGATCGACACCGGCGCGCTCGTCGAGGCCGCGACCGCCACCGGCGACCGGCTGGTCGTCGTCGAGGACCACTACCCCGCGGGCGGGATCGGCGAGGCGGTGCTCGAGGCGCTCAACCAGGCCGGCCATCCGGCCCGGGTGGCTCACCTGGCGGTCCAGGGCCTGCCCACCTCCGGGACCCCCGCCGAGCTCATGGACGCGGCCGGAATCTCGGCCAGCCGGGTGGCTCAGGCCGCCCGCGAGCTCCTGGCCGTCTAGCCAGACCCGGGACGCTCAGTTCTTCCCGCGGTTCTTGGCCGCCAGGATGATCTGCGTCACCAGGTAGGAGCTCACGCCCAGCTTCCGCGCGATCTCGTCCGGCCGCAGGCCCTGCTCGTTGTAGAGCAACGCGAGCTTCTCCTGCGACCTGGTCCAGGGGCCGCGACGGGGGGTGCCGGGCGGGGTGCGCGACGCGGCGCCGGCCGGGGTGCGGGCCC
>JASHUI010000532.1:0-6195 GCA_030040095.1 Streptosporangiaceae bacterium
TGCTCGAGCGGCGCGTCGGCGGCCACCTGGGCCACGCTGAGCAACTCGGGGACGCCGCAGCCGAAGGTCCAGCTCTGCGAGAGCGACACCCGCTCGTTGGCCAGCGTCGTCCGGGCCACCCGCCAGCCGCCGTTCACCTCGCCGACCACGCGGTCGTCGGGAACGAATACCTCGTCGAGGAAGACCTGGTTGAAGAGGGAGTCGCCGGTGATCTCCCGCAGCGGGCGCACCTCAACGCCGGGAGACGACATGTCCACGAGGAAGTAGGTGATCCCGTCGTGCTTGGGCGCCGCCGGGTCGGTGCGGGCGATGCAGATCGCCCAGGCGGCCTGCTTGGCCAGTGAGGTCCAGATCTTCTGCCCGGTGATCTTCCAGCCGCCGTCGGCCCGCACCGCCTTGGAGCTCAGCCCGGCCAGGTCCGAGCCCGCGCCCGGCTCGCTGAACAGCTGGCACCACAGGTAGTCCCCGCGCAGGGTGGGCGGCAGGAACCGCTGCTGCTGCTCCGCGGTCCCGTACTGGATCAGTGCCGGGACCACCCAGGCTCCGATGGCCAGGCCGGGGGGCCGCACCCCGGCCGCCCGCATCTCCTGGGCGATGATCACCTGCTCCAGCGCGCTGGCGTCCCGTCCCCACGGACGCGGCAGGTGCGGCACGACCCACCCGTCGGCGGCCAGCCGCTGGGCGCGCTCCGGGCCGGACAGCCCGGCGATCACGGACAGCTCCTCGCGGATCTGTGCCCGCAGCCGCGCGTCTCCGCCGGGGAGCTCCACCTGGACCGGGCGGCTGACCCCGGACATGGCCAGTCCGGCCATGTGCTCCGCCCACTCGCCCGGCCGGCCGAGCAGTGCCCGCAGCGACAGCGCCCGCCGGAAGTACAGGTGAGCCTCGTGTTCCCAGGTGTAGCCGATCCCGCCGAGCACCTGGATGCACTGCTGTGCGCAGGACACCGCGGCATCGAGCGCGACCACCGCGGCCACCCCGGCGGCGAACTCGCGCTGCCGGCCGACGGGCTGGCCGTCGCCCGCGGCGTCCGGGTCGGCCGGGTCGGCCGCGGTCCGCGCCGCGTCCCACACCGCGGCGGCGGCCTGCTCGGCGGCGACCAGCATCCGGGCGCAGCGATGCTTCACGGCCTGGAACTGGCCGATCGGCCTGCCGAACTGGTGCCGGATCTTGGCGTACTCGCTGGCGGAGCGGGTGGCCCAGTCGGCGATGCCGGACGCCTCCGCGCCGAACAGGATCGCCGCGAGGCTGGTCACCGCGCGCCGGTCGAGCCCGGTCAGCAGCCGGTCAGCGGGCACCACGACCCGCTCGGCGCGGACCTGGGCCACCGGCCGGGTGAGGTCCAGGCTCTCCAGCGCGCTGATGTCCAGGCGGGCGGCGTCGATCGCGGCCCATACCTCGCCCCCGTCGGTCTGCACCGGGAGGACGACGAGGTCGGCCAAGGACGCGCCGAGCACCGGCCCGGACTCGCCCTCGATGAGCAGGCCGCCGGGCTCCGGGGATCCGGTCAGGCCGGCGGCCAGGCCGACTGCCCCGGTCCTGGACCCGTCGGCCAGGCCGGTGATCAGCTTGCCGCTGATACCGGCCGCGACCAGCGCCGCGCTGGCCAGCACGGTCGGGAGGAATGCCCCGGGAACCAGCGCCCGGCCGAGTTCCTCCACGGCCACCGCCAGCTCGGGCAGGCCGTAACCCTGCCCGCCATCCTCCTCGGGCAGGTGCAGCCCGAGCACTCCCTGCTCGGCCAGGCCGGGCGCGAGCGAATCACGGTACAGCGCCGATCCGCTGTCGGGCCCGTCGGCGGCGGCCCGGACCACCTCGGTCGGGCAGTGGCGCAGAGCCCAGCCTCGGACGGTCTCGGCAAGCTGCAGGTGCTCCTCGGTCAGGCCGAGCGTCATGGTTCACCCCGGTGAGTTGTCTGCTGGCTGATGCGGCAATTCTAGAACGTGATTCGGTTTCGGGGAACAGCCCGTTCCTCCGGCGCTGGACGGCCGAGTGCCCGCATCGAACACCGGGCCCAGCGACGGTCACGACGGGCGTTTGGCCGAGGCCGTGACCCGATGACGAGAATGAGCAGATGGGGGAATCAGGAGCGCCTGGCCAGGTGCCGCAGGATCCGTATCGGGGGCCGAGCCATGAGGGGGCCGCGCCGTCCGGCCGCGGGCACCCCGCCGAGGACCTATGGACCCAGCTCACGCGGCTGGCCGACCAGGTGGCCGCGGGCAAGGTCGTTCCGGCCTGGCAGCGCCGGACCCGGGGCGAGCGCCGGTGGCCGGTGACGGCGAGCGTCGTGGTCGCGATCGTGCTGCAGCTTCTGCTGTCGGACTCGCTGAACAAGCCGCTGCCGCACTATCTTCTGCCGGGACTGGAGATCGCGCTGGGCATCGGCCTGAACATCGCCAACCCGGTCCGCATCGAGCGGCGCGGCCCGCTGCTGCGGGCGGCCAGCATCGCGATGATCATGCTGATCACGACCGCGAACGCGGTCTCCGCCGTGCTGCTGGTCCGGGCGATCATCGAGATCCTGCCCAACACGTCGTCGGCCGGCCCCCTGCTCGCCTCCGGTGCCTCGGTCTGGGCCACCAACGTGATCGCCTTCGGGCTGTGGTACTGGGAATTCGACCGCGGCGGGCCGGTGCGCCGGGCCGAGGGCACCGCCGAGCATCCCGACCTGATGTTCCCGCAGATGGTGTCGCCCCAGCTGGCGCCGCCGGACTGGAAGCCGTACTTCGTCGACTACCTGTACCTGTCGTTCACGAACGCGACCGCCTTCAGCCCGACGGACGTGATGCCGCTCGCGCGCTGGGCCAAGGTGGCGATGGCCGTGCAGGCGGCGGTGTCGCTCGCGGTCGGCGCCCTGGTCATCGCGCGCGCGGTCAACATCCTGAGGTAGCCAGCCCTGGCCGAGGTTACCCGCAGGTAGTATACTCCTTTGTTACCGGCGGGTAAGTTTCGCCGGGCGAGGGCGGGGAGGCCGCGGTGGGGCACTACAGGAGCAACCTCAGGGACATCGAGTTCAACCTGTTCGAGGTGCTGAAGCGCCAGGACTTGCTGGGCTCGGAGCACTTCCCCGACGTTGACGAACAGACCGCGCGCGGAATCCTGGCCGAGGTGGAGCGGCTGGCCACCGGACCCATCGCGGAGTCGTTCGCCGACGCGGACCGCAACCCCCCGGTCTTCGATCCCGCGACCTCGTCGGTGCGCATGCCCGAGGCGTTCAAGAAGTCGTTCCAGGCCTTCATGGACGCGGAGTGGTTCCGCCTCGAGCTTCCCGCCGAGCTTGGCGGCACCCAGGCGCCCCGGTCGCTGCACTGGGCCGTGGCCGAGCTGATCCTCGGCGCGAACCCCGCGGTCTGGATGTACGCGAGTGGCGCCTCGATGGCCAACGCGCTGTGGCGCATGGGCACCCCGGAGCAGAAGCGCTTCGCGGAGCAGGCGGTCGAGCGCCGGTGGACCTCGACGATGGCGCTGACCGAGCCCGACGCCGGATCGGACGTGGGCGCGGGCCGCACCAGGGCCGTCCGCCAGCCGGACGGCACCTGGCACATCGAGGGCGTCAAGCGGTTCATCACCAGCGCCGAGCACGACATGGCGGAGAACATCTTCCACCTGGTGCTGGCCCGGCCCGAGGGGGCCGGCCCTGGCACCAAGGGGCTGTCGATGTTCCTGGTGCCCAAGTACCTGGTCACGCCCGACGGCCAGCTGGGCGAGCGCAACGGCGTGTTCGTGACCGGGGTCGAGCACAAGCTGGGCCTGAAGGCCTCCACCACCTGTGAGGTGACCTTCGGCGGGGAGCGCCCGGCGGTCGGCACGCTGGTCGGCGACGTGCACGACGGCATCAGGCAGATGTTCGTCATCATCGAGTTCGCCCGGATGATGGTCGGCACCAAGGCGATCGCCACGCTGTCGGCCGGCTACCTCACCGCGCTGGACTTCGCGAAGACCCGGGTGCAGGGCGCCGACCTCACGCAGCTCACCGACAAGGCCGCGCCGCGGGTCACGATCATCCACCACCCGGACGTCCGCAGGCTGCTGATGCTGCAGAAGGCGTACGCGGAAGGCATGCGGGCACTGGTCCTGTACGCGTCGACCTACCAGGATGCGATGCAGGTCGCCGCGGTCCAGGGCAAGCCCGACGATGCCGCCGCCTCCCTCAACGACCTGCTGCTGCCGCTGGTCAAGGGCGTGGGCTCGGAGCGGGCCTACGAGATGCTGACCCACTCGCTGCAGGTCCTCGGCGGCTCCGGGTTCCTCCAGGACTACCCCGTCGAGCAGTACATCAGGGACGCGAAGATCGACAGCCTGTACGAGGGCACGACCGCGATCCAGGGGATGGACCTGTACTTCCGCAAGATCGTCCGGGACGGGGGCAAGGCGCTTGGCCTCCTGCTCGGCCAGGTCAGGGACTTCGCCGCCGCCGACTCCGGCAACGGTCGGCTCAAGCGCGAGCGCGCCGCGCTGGCCAGGGCGGCCGATGACGTCGAGGCGCTGGTGACAGCGCTGCACGGCTTCCTGACCGGGGCCGCCGATCAGCCGTCGGAGATCTACCGGGTGGGTCTCAACACCACCCGGCTGCTGCTGGCGCTCGGCGACCTGATCATCGGCTGGCTGCTGGCCAGGCAGGCGGAGATCGCCCTGGGCCGGCTGGACGAGCCCGGCCTGTCAGCCGCCGACCAGGCGTTCTACGAGGGGAAGATCGCCGCCGCCCGGTTCTTCGCCGACACGGTGCTGCCCAGGCTGGCGACCGAGCGGGAGATCGCCGAGGCGACCACCCTCGACCTCATGGAGCTGCCCGAAGCAGCCTTCTGACTCCTCCGAGATCAGCGGGGAGGATTCTCAGTGAATATGACTGAGAATCCTCCCCGCTATCGTGATCATGGGCGCGCGGGAGGGCGCGGGGCGGGTCAGATCTCGTACTGCACCGAGACCCGCTGCCTGCTGATGGGGTTGATCACCTGGTCGACGATCGCCCGATGAGCCGGGTGATGACGGTAGGCTAGGTAGCTTTCCGCGTCGTCGAAGTCGGCCACGACGGCGAAGTCGAAGTTGCTCGCCTGCACCACGCCCGCGTCCGGGCCGGCCTGAAACGCGCGCAGCCCGCTCATCAGCGGCGGCAGCGTCCGGAGCTCGTCGATGACCAGCTGCTTCTGCTCCTCGGTCGCCTCGGGAGTCCAGGAGAACAACACCACGTGCCGCAACATGGCGATCCCTTCGTCGGGGGCGGGACCGGTCAGGACCAGGCCAGCATACGCAGCGGGTCCTCCAGCATCGCGCCGATGTCGCGGAGCACCGAGGAGCCCAGATCGCCGTCGACGATCCGGTGGTCGAAAGACAGCGCCAGCGTCGTGACCTTGCGCACTGCCAGCTGTCCCTCGTGTACCCACGGGGCGTCCCTGACCCGGCCGAACGCCAGGATCGCGGCCTCGCCAGGGGTGAGTATGGGCGTCCCGGTGTCCACGCCGAACACCCCGACGTTGGTGATCGTGATGGTCCCGCCGCGCAGGTCGGCGGGCGTCGCCTTGCCGGCCCTGGCGGTCTCGGCCAGGTCGGCCAGGGCGCGGGCCAGGCCGGGAAGCGAGAGCGCGTGGGCATCCTTGATGTTCGGCACGACCAGGCCTCGGCCGGTCGCGGCGGCGATGCCGAGATTCACGTAGTGCCGGACCACGATCTCCTGGGCGCCCTCGTCCCAGGACGAGTTGACCATCGGGTGCCTGCCCACCGCCACCATCAGCGCCCGGGCCACGAGCAGCAGCGGCGACACCCTGACCTCGCTGAACTCGGGCAGGGTCCGCAGGCGGGCCAGCGCGACCATCGACTCGGTCATGTCGATCTGCAGAAATTCGGTGACGTGCGGCGCGGAAAACGCGCTGCCGACCATCGCCGCCGCGGTGTGCTTGCGCACCCCGCGGATCGGGATGCGCTCCTCGCGGGCCACCGCCGTGACCGGTGCGAACCGGCCCGGTTCGGCCGTCGCCGGGCCGCGGGCCAGGGGCGACTCGGACGGTGCCTGGCCGCGGGCCGCTGACTGCACGTCGTCCCGCGTGATCGAGCCGCCGGGGCCGGTCCCGGACAGCCGGCTCAGGTCGACCCCCAGGTCCCTGGCCAGCTTGCGCACGGGAGGCTTGGCCAGCACGGCCGCTCCCGGCCCGGTACGGTCGGCCGCCGCCGCGCCGTTGCCCAAGCCGGTGACCGCCGCCG
>JASHUI010000533.1:0-4145 GCA_030040095.1 Streptosporangiaceae bacterium
GGCCGGCATGCGACCCCGGCCAGCGGCCGGACCCGCCCTCGCCGTGGCGGACGCCGGCCTGACGTGCGGCCCTGCGCCAGAACCAAAGACCCCGGCCTGGACCACGCCGGCGCTCATGACCTGCCCGGGCTATCTCCAGCACCGGGCACCGAACGACCAGCCCGGCGCCGGGCAGAGCCCCGGATCCTCAACAGACGGCAGGCCCGCCGAACGGCGGGTCCGTGCGCATCCGTGACATTGGCATGCATTCACGGGCCGTGACGAGCTTGCCCTCGGCTCAGTTCGTGGCGACCGGCCGGCTCCATCGCCGGTACAAGCCCGCAGAGCTTCACATGCCGGCCGGGTGTCATGCCGCTTTGAACATCCGGGTGAAGTCGCCTGGTCGGCGAAGCCCTCCCCGAGCACCGTTTCTGCCAGCGGGCCGCGGCGCGGGAGGGGAGGCTGAGCTTGCCGAAGATGCTGGCCAGGTGGCGTGCTCGCTCAGCACGAGTTGGCAGCGGACTCGCTAACTCGCTAAGACTCATTAGGAGGCTGTAGCCATAAAGCTTAGTGAGAATGAGGTGATAATCGAGGCTATTGGGCTTAAATAGAAATCGATCGCGAGGTGGTGTCAAGGTGGTCATCTCATACACCACCCGGCGGGACGTGTGTCAACGTGGCCGGTCGGCGCCGGTTGTCAGCGCGAGCACCCGGTCCTGCCTGCCGGCCCTGGATCGCTCGGGGCTGACCGGTGAGGGCCTGCCCCCGAGCGGCGCGGGCCAGGGCGGGCTAGCTGATCGAGTAGCCGGGTATGCCCGCGCGGGCGTGCATCGCGTCGACGGACAGCACGGACTTGCCGGCGCAGCCCTGCCACTGGAAGGACACGAGCTGGGAGCTGAACTGGCCAGGCGGGTAGACGTTGAGCAGGACGGTGTTCACCGGGTGCGTGCACACCGCGCCGGCATCGGTGGCACGAAGGACGACGTGCGCGGTTTCGCCTGGCGCCACCGTGATCAGGAACTTGGCCCCGCCGTGTGTGGCCGGCCGCCCGATCCGCTTGCCCGTCGTGTTGACGGCGGACACCCCTGGATACCCGTAGAAGGTGCAGGCCGCGTGCCCGATGTTGCTGAACTCGAGCTGGAAGTAGCTGCTTCCCGCGGCACCGTCGCCAGGTTGCCCGATCCAGACCCTCGTATTGGCTGAGAAACACCGGGCGACCGCCGGGTGAGTCAGCTCGCTCGAACTCCCCGGCATGGCTAGCGCCGCGGCAGGAAGCAAGACAGCGGCGGCGGCGAGGCCCAGGCCGGTAGCCAGCCGCCGGCCGGCCCGGATGGTGAGTTTCATGACGTGACTCCCTGGTCTGGTTGGTTCATTGGCGTCCAGCCCTTCTGACGACTTTCAGGCTCTTTCGGTTGGGATCCCGACGGCGCTACCGCCGATCAAGGTCAGGCTTATCTCGGGAGCTGAACCGGGCCGATCCCAGGCCGACCCGTCGCGCGGCGTTACCAAGTGGTATCCAGCCGGGCGGCGCCCTGACTTCGCCCGTACAGGCCATATTCACCAGAACACGCCAGATGGCCCGATCGGGTCAGGCGCCCACGCCGTGCGCGATTCCTGCCTGGATAACGGCAGCGATGTCAGCTGGCCGCACGCAGATCGCCCATTCCCGCTTGCCTCTGCAGGTTCCACCTGAGCGTCCGCAGCGGCGCAAATCGGCGGCAGTGTGCGTGACCACCATGTCACTGCCGACTACGCTCTGCGACCTGCATCCGCCTCGGATCTGAAGACCCATGATCCACTGCGCATGGCCCGCGAGCCGCGCATGGCCGCCACTTTGGGCTGCAGGTTGGCGTTCTGCCTGACCCGGCAGCCTCACGGCACTCGCCATCCGGCGTACCTCAACGCGGCAGATGAGGGTGCCCGTCGTCGGGAACAGTTTGCAGTTCTGCCGTCGACAGCGGCAAGCCAGTGGGAATTGGCCGACGTTCGCTGGGCGGTCGGGGAGGCTCGGGTTTGCCCTCGCCGTAGGGTCTCGCCCGACGTCACGTCACTGAGGGCGAAAACGGGTTGAGTTCCCTGGCGGTGGTTCAGCAATAATCCCGGCGTGACAGACGGGCTGAGTTCGCCTGAGTTGTGCGTGCCGGCGGTGGGCCGCCAGCCAGCGCTGGTCCTGCGGTCATGGCGAGCGGCGGACATGACGGCACTGGCCGCCGAGATGAGCCGCGATTACCTCCTGGGTGGCATGTGGTCAAGACCGGACGAGCGTTCGTTCAGGACCGTGCTGCGCGGCGCGGACCGGACCGGGCCGATGGACGAGCGCGACGCGGCCCGGTGGCTAGCGAGCCAGGACCGCGGCTGGCGCGACGGTGACCGGCTGTGCTTCGCCGTACTCGAGGCAGACGATGCCGGCGGCTGTGTCCTGGCGGGGAATGTCGGCCTGAAGAATCGCGAGGAAACGGGCCGGATCGGCGAGCGCGAGACCGCCGAGATCGGGTACTGGACCGCGGTGGCAGCGCGCGGCCGCGGCGTAGCTCCGGCGGCGGTCAGGGCAGTGACCGACTGGGTCTTCGATGCGTTCGCCGGGGCAAGTCTGCGGCAGATCATGCTCGTGCATGACGTTGACAACCCGGCGTCCTGCCGCGTCGCTCAGAAGGCCGGGTATCCGTTCCGGGAACTCAGTCCCGCGAATCCGCCTCACTGGTTCACAGACGGGCACATCCATGTGCGGCTACGCGGCTGACCCAGGCCCAGGCCGGAGCCCCGCAGTCCTGCTGACGGCCGCGGCGGCTTCGGCGCGAGCTACCTTTACACCGAGAGCGGCAGAAGCGGACGTCCGTAACTCCCAGCGAGCCGAGATCGTACCGGGGCATCGTCCCTTAGCGATCAGTATCAAGATCGCGTTTGCCAGCCTACTTGCTGTATGACAAACTCAATACATGAGTGCAGAAGATCTCCGGGGCAAAACCGGGGGCAGGCAGTCACGGCGGGCCGCGCAGAGCCCTCCGACTGACCGCAAGGCACGACCCAGCCGCGCTTCGCGGAAGTCGCGCCGGACACCGGGCTCAGCCGCTAGCGCAACAGTGGTCATGCAAGCTCGCGTTGATGCTGACTTCGCTGCCGAGCTCATCGAGCGCGACGCGCCGGCACTCGGTCTGGAGGGCATCTCTGCTGTCGTGCGGGAGGGACTGCAACTCGTCCACAAACGCGCTCGGGAAATGGCAGCTGCTGCTGAGTACGACCGTTTCTATGGCGGGCGGCCGGCTCCGTTGCCGGAGGCAGTCATTCCAGCCGACGCCGGCTGACTGTGGAGCCGCTGCGTGGCGAGGTGTGGGATGCGCATCTTCCGCGCGTGGGCGATCACCCGGTCGTCGTGCTCACTGTCAGTGCGCTGATTGGGCGATTGAGCGCGGTAACGGTTGCGGTGATAACCGGGACTGAGGGACCGTCGAGCACTCACGTGCGCATAGACCGCGATGCTGGCCTCACCGGTTACGACGAGAGCTATGTCAACGCGACCGACCTGCATACCGTGGACAAGCCCCGCCTGCACAGACGACGCGGACTTCTGCACCCAGGCGAAATGGACAGCCTGGGAGACGCTATCCGCCTCTACCTCGGGCTGTGATTCGGCGACCCGGACTGGCAGGCGACGGGCGTGAGAGCTGACCCTTCGCGGCATGTGAGCAAGGGTGCAGCCACGTCGGTGGCGCGGACAGGCGTACAGATCACCCTGGTCGGCTCTCCATCGACGGCGTCCCGGCGGACTGAGACTGGCACGCCGAACGGCGGTTATCTCAAGTCGTCTGCGAAAAGTGCCAGTGACCAGGGGTTCTGCGGCGGTGACATGTCTCCGCCGAACGGTACGTGTGAGACGCGAAACACTTAGAGCGGCACCGAGAAGGGATAGCCGCAGGTCACGTGGGTGACATCGCTTCCGGTGCGGCGGAGACACCGCTATAGATAACCTGTCCTCGCCGAGGCCCAGGAGCTGCGGCGTTCACAGCGAAGACATCGAAAATCGGGCTTGAGATAACGGCGGCTCCGCGTGCGTCCACCAGGACACCACACCTCTCGGTATCGGCATGGTGACGGCCGCGCGGGCTGCATAAATATACAAGCGAACATGCATGATGCCGCGAAGAGCGTGTCAGGACCGACCGGCAGCG
>JASHUI010000061.1:0-6950 GCA_030040095.1 Streptosporangiaceae bacterium
TGGCCCCGCGCAGCGCGGCCAGCACGTGCTCCTCGGTGACCGGCCGGCGGCGCATATCAGACAGGAACCCGTCGTTCGTCTCGGCGACCACCGGGTTGACCGAGGTGAGCTCCTCATGGCCGGGCAGCGAGAGCATGTAGCTGACCAGCGCTTCGGCGACCCGGAACGTGCTCAGGGTCCCGGTGAGCAGGACCGGGGTCTCGATCTCGCCGAGCTCGGCGACCTGCGTGGTCCCGACGATCTTGCCGTAACCGTTGCCCACGGCGAGCCCGGCGTTCAGCGTCCCGGCCCGGGTCAGCCCGTCCGGCACGATCGCGGTGACGCCGGTCCTGATGTCGCTGCCCTCGATCAGCGTGGTGTGCCCGACCCGGACCCCCGGGACGTCGCTGATCGCGTTCACCGGGCCGGCGGGCAGCGAGCCGACGACGATGCCGAGGTGCCGGGCCCGGGCCCGGCCGGGGGCGGTGATGCCGGTCACGAACCAGATCCTGCCAGCCGTGCGCCCCCCGCCGCTGAGCCTCGGTCCTGGCCGGCCGCCGGTGTCGCTAGGCTCCTTGCCGTGAGCGACAGGGAGGGCCGCGGCGCGCCCCGGGGGCGAGCGGGGGAAACGGCATGAGCGGACCAGTGCGGGCGAGGGGTGACGGGCACAGGATGCTGCTCGTGCATGCCCACCCCGACGACGAGTCGATCGGGACCGGCGCCACGATGGCCAAGTACGCGGCCGAGGGAGCGGGTGTGACCTTGATCACCTGCACGCTGGGCGAGCTGGGCGAGGTCATCCCCCCGGACCTGGCCCACCTGGCCGGCGCGGACGGAGGGCTCGGGCAGTACCGGATCGGCGAGCTGGACGCGGCCTGCGCGGCGCTCGGCGTGACCGACCACCGGTTCCTGGGCGGGCCTGGCCGGTGGCATGACTCGGGGATGATGGGGCTGGCCAGCAACGACGCGCCCGGGAGCTTCTGGCGGGCGGACGTGGACGAGGCGGCGGGCGAGCTGCTCGCGGTGATCCGCGAGGTCCGGCCGCAGGTCCTGATCAGCTACGACGCCAACGGCTTCTACGGCCATCCCGACCACATCCAGGCGCACAGGGTGGCCCGGAGGGCCTTCGAGCTGGCCGACGGGCTGGTCGCGAAGTTCTACGCCACCGCGGTGCCGCGCTCCGTCCTGACCGGAGCCATCGAGGCGCTGCGTGAGAGCCAGCAGCAGGGCGCCTTCCCGGGCGGCGCACCCGATTTCACCCAGGTCGACTCGGCGGACGACCTTCCGTTCGGCGTGCCGGATGAGCAGGTGACCACGGAGATCGACGCGACCGCGTACCTGGACCAGAAGATCGCGGCGATGCGGGCGCACGCCACCCAGATCGCCGTGGAGAGCCCGTTCTTCGCGCTGTCGGACCGGGTGGGGCAGCGCGCGTTCGGCCGCGAGTGCTACACGCTGCTGAGCGGGCCGCTCGGCCCGGGCACCGGGCCGCACGGCTGGGAGACCGATCTATTCGCCGGGATTGGCTAGCCTTCTGACGTGGACAGCGCCCAGGACCGGCAACGCGGCCGGCCTGCCGACCATGACGGCCGCCTGGTGGCCGCCGGTGCCTACGCCGTGCTGCTGGTGCTCGGCGTCGCCGAGGGCCTGATCGGCAGCTTTCAGTTCAGCCGCGTCGTCGGGCCGGTCCCGCTGGCGGCGCTGGCCTTCGACCTGCTCATCCTGCTGACGTGCGTGGCCGCCGCCTGGGGAATGCGCCGCCCCCTCGGCGGGCTCATGCCCGCCGTGGGATGGTTCGTCGCGTCGTTCGTGATGGCCATGGCCACCCCTGGAGGGAGCATCGTGATCACGAACAGCGGCCCCGGCAGGTGGTTCCTGTTCGGCGGCGCGGCGTGCGCGGTGGCCGGCGTGATCGTCGGGTTCATCATGTGGCCCCGCAAGCGCGGCCGGTGAACCGTGCGGTCACCGGCCGCATGGTTCCCGGCCGGCGTCACGACGAGCGGCGTCACGACGACAGCAGCGTCGTCGACCCGTCGGTCAGTCTCATGATCGGCACGACGGGATCGATCACGTTGCCGTCGGTGCCGATCGAGAACGGGCCGGTCGCTCCCGGCACCTCCTGCCTCTGGCTGAGCAAGGGGATAACGCCCTGAACCGTCCCGAGCAGGGGGACCGGGCTCGACCCGGATGCCGCGTCGGTGATGGCGATCGACGCGGCGGTCATCGCGTTATAGCTGGCGATGGTCCAGGGGTCGCTCAGGCTCGCCGTTCCGGCCGCGCTGTCGGCGAAGATCTGCCGCACCTGAGGCAGGACCGCGGCCGGGTTGGGGTTGGCGATGTCGGAGTAGATGACCGAGACGTGGCCCTCCCTGGGCTGGTTCGTCGTCTGGCCGGGCGGCAGCGACACCGCGTCGGCGCCCGTCACGACGGTTACCTGCTTGCCGCCGCAGTTGGGAGCGCCTTGAAGCTCGGTGATGAGCGTGGGCAGGGCGGTCTCGCGGCCGGCGTAGAGGACCGCGGGCGGCGTGCCGGTCAGCGGGCACACGCTGCTGCTGATCAGCCGCAGCTCGGTGCCCTCGCCCGGCCCGGGACCGAAGGGCTGCGCCTGTGAGGTGAGGTCCTGGCCGAACGCGGCAGTGAAATCCTTCATGAGATCCGACGTGTAGAGGTCGCTGGCGTTCGTGTCGGTGACCAGGACGGCGGGTCCCAGGCCGCCGTGCGCCGCGAAATACCGCTGCAGCGCGGTGATCTCGTCGCTGACGTCCGGCACGACCCGGGCCAGCCCGGTGATGTTCGGCCAGTCCAGCTGATCGGCGGTGGTCACCGAACCGATCATCGGGATGCCCGCCTTGCTCAGGATCTTGGCGCCCAGGACCGTCTGCTCCACGCTGACGCCCATGCCTATCACCGCGCGGAGGTTGACTGGCGGCGCCCTCATCTCCTTGAGCAGGCCGGTGACCTGCCCGTACGCCAGCTCCTGGCTGGTGCCCTCGTTGGCCAGGACGAGCTGGATCGGCGGCTGATCCTGAGAAAGGTCGTCGCCGTTGGCGGCGAGCTGTGCGGCGTACGCGCCGGCCAGCTCGTCCTTGATGCGCGGCAGGGAGACGTCGCTGGTCGCGCTGGCCGTCATCGGCGTCAGCAGCGCGACGGTCGCGTACGTCCGCTGGGCGCGGACCTTGGCGTTCTCGATCGCGATCGCACGCTCGATCGCTGCCAGGCTGGGTTCGAAGACGTACGACCCGTCGGTCACGCCGACGCAGGCGCCGTTGTTCCTGAATATCTGGAAGCGCGGCGTGGAGCCGTGGCAGAAGGCCAGCGAGCCGGGGTGCGGCGGTGCGACCCGGTGACCGGTGGCGAGGTCATAGCCGGTGAGGCCGGCCGCCGCGACGACCACAACCGCTAAGGCGGCCAGCCCGGCTCTGATCCGCCTGGAGCGCCGCTGGTCGCCTGGCCGGGCCGGCGGCCGGAAATCCGGTCCTTCGCGGCCCGGCGCACCCGGTGCCTTTGGTTTCTTGGCCATCGTCGGCTCGCTCTCCTTACGCTCGGCCCCGGTATCCGGGCGCAGCCAGGTGTTGTCAGCCGTACCAGCCGTCGCCGGCGGCGGCGTCACGGTAGCTGTCCGCCTCGTCTCGCAGCACGGTCAGGCCATCGGTCGAATACGGCGCGATCTGGTACAAGTCAGCCCCCATTTCCCGCAGCAGGCTGCGCCGGTGACCGGCACTCAGCGGGTCGGCGTGGATCCACGAGGCCGCGACGAGCCGGCCGACGAGCGCGAGCGGCACGTCGCGCTGATCGGCCCACGCGGTCAGGGCCCGGACCACGGGCGCCGGTTCCTGCCTGTGATCGAGCCGGTTGGGTGCGGCCGTGACCGAACCCAGCAGCCGCACCCACTCGGCCGGGTCGCGGTGCTCCAGCGCGTGCGCGAACCACCGGGCCACGTGCTCGACCGCGCCCACCGCGAGCGCGTGATACAGCTCGCCGGTTTCGTCGCCTGCCTCCAGGCAGCTTGCCCGCAGCCAGCCGAAAACCGCGGCCCAGTCGGCGGGGGAGCCCGGGGCGCGCGCGGCCAGGCGCCGCAGCAGCAGCCGGCGCAGCACCGGGTGCAGCACCGCGGCCTGACCAAGCGGGCCGGCCCGCCACAGATCGGGGGCGAAGATCACCGAATCCTCGCCGCGCATGCCGATGAGCAGGCCGCTGTCGGCGGCCAGGCGCAGCGCTGCTTCCTCGTCCCGGGCGGCGGCGCAGGTGGCGAGGTCGGCGAGAGCGTCCGCGCGCATGCCCTCGGTGAGCCGCCGCAGCAGGCTTTCCTCGACCGTGCGGCTCCCGGCGAGCACGCCGGGCTCGGGGAAGCCGAGGATCGTCAGCAGGTCGGCAGGCTGGTCCGGATGCTCGGCGATGGCGTCGAGCATCATCCGCGTGGCCCCGGGGTGGCCGGACGTGAACCGGTGCACCGCGGAGGTGACCGCGTGCCGGGTGCCGCCGGGCAGCTCGAGCGCGGAGACCATGTTCCCGACCTCGTCCAGCGTGAGGTCGGGCAGCAGCACCGGGTACCACCACCGGCCGACCTGCGTGTGGCTGCGCCGCAGGTAGTCGGCATAGCCCGCGTCCGCAAGCGCCGCGGCGCTCTCGCCCCGGACCCGGACGCGCTCGGCCAGGTCGCCCCGGCTGGTGGCGACCACGGTGAGCGGGTCCGGATCGTCCGCCGCGTAGGCGGCGCGCTGCCTGCGGGCCATGACGAGCTCGTCGAGGAAGTCGTGGCCGATCGCGGTGTCGACGTTGTCGAGCAGGACCACGCAGTTGAGGGTCCAGCCGCTGGCGCGCCGGGAATTCCGGAAGCTGTCCCGCAGGTCGGCGAGGAACGCCGCCCAGAGCAGCTCGGCGATCTCGCGCCGGTTGCCCTCGGCGTCAGGAAAGGCGGCCATCCGGTTGAGGTCGACGAGCACGTCGAGCGGGTTGCGACCCAGGTCGCGGTCCTGGTGGCCGTACCAGTCCTGGCCCTTGCCCAGCAGCAGGCGACGCCCGCGGCGCGACGCGGCCAGCCCGCCAAGGACGACGTCCGGGCCGTACCTGTAGATGACGTTCTCGATCGCGGCGCCCGTGCCCGGCACGCCATGCGACCCGCCGAGTGCCTCGAAGCCGCTCTGCAGCGTGGTACGGAACGCCTCCTGCAGCACCCGGCCCGTCTTCTGGTGCTCCTCCAGCACCTGGCGGACCTGCTCCCGCGCGACCGCCCGGTCGGTCAGGTCCAGGTGCGCGGCGATGGCGATCTGGCCGGTCACCAGCCGCGGGAACGGCAGCGTCCCGTAGCGCCCGCTCTGCCGGTTCAGGTCGAAGGCGATCAGCGAGAGCAGGTCGCGCGCCCCGCCGTCGAACCCCTCGCAATCGATCCGCGCGAAGGCCACCTGCTGGTCGAGCCGCCCGGCCAGGTCGGCGAGCAGCGCCGTCTTGCCGGTTCCGCGCATTCCGGTGAACACCACGACCGGGTACCGGCGGCTGTAGAGCGCACCGTCCCGTTCCTCGCGGGTGAGGAATTCCCGGACCAGCCTTAACGCGGAATTGCGGCCATACAGCCTGACCGCCTCGCCCGCCGTGGGCGTACTCCACCCGCGGATCGGGGTCCAGGGTGTCATCTCTGCTCCGAAGCCGTTCCCGCGCTCTGGTATCCGCCGTCGACGGTGCTACCGCTGAGTTAGCGGAGTCCGCCTCCGGCGCACTTCCCTGATGCAATTGTGGTGACCGTTAACAAAAACCGCCGATGCGATGCTATTGGATATAACGGCCATGCGCGGTCAGATGTTTCGCGGAGGCTCGGCCGGGGCGCCTGGCCTGCGCACCGCCCAGCTCGGCTCGCGCTTCTCCGCGAAGGCCGCCATGCCCTGGCGGGCCTCCTCCGAGGCAAACCGGGCCGCGGACAGCTCCGCCATCCGGGCCAGCCCGGCGGCGACCGGCAGCGTCCCGGCCTCGCGGAGCACCTGCTTGGTCGCGGCCAGCGCGCCGGGCGCCCCGCGCAGCAGCATTCCCGCGTACCTGGCCACCTCGTCGTCGAGCCGGGGCCCGGGCACGGCGCCGGTCAGCAGCCCGATCTGGACGGCGCGCTGGGCGTCGAACGTCTCCCCGGTCAGGAAGTACTCTGCGGCGGCGCGCGGCTCCATCCGGCGCAGGCACGGCACGGCGATGATCGCGGGCGTCGCCCCGATCCGCACCTCGCTGAACGCGAACGTGGCCGACTGCGACGCCACCGCGATGTCACAGGCCGCGATCAGGCCGATCCCGCCCGCCCGGGCGCTGCCGTTCACCCGGCAGACCACCGGCTTGTCGCTGTCCCAGATCAGCTGCAGGATCTGCGGGAAGAGCTCCGGAGCGGCGGCCGGGCGGGTCCGGCTCTCCTTGAGGTCGGCGCCTGCGCAGAACGCGGGCTCGGCGCCGGTGAGCACGACCAGCCGGCAGCCCGGGTCATCCAGCGCGCCGGCCAGGGCCTCGCGCAGCTGGGTCAGCATGGCGCTGGACAGCGCGTTCCTGGTCGCGGGCGAGTCCAGCGTGACGGTCGTGATCTCCCCGGCTGACTCGCAGCCGACCAGTTCGCTCATTGCGGAACCTCCCGGGTAACCGTGGCCAGCGCGTCGCCCGCCTCGACCTGGTCGCCCTGGGCGACCAGGATCTCGGCCAGCAGCCCGTCGGCGGGCGCGACGACCTGGTGCTCCATCTTCATCGCCTCGAGCACGACCACCGGCTGGCCCGCGCTGACCCGCTGGCCGGCGGCGGCCTCCACCCGGACCACGTTGCCCGGCATGGGCGCCACCAGCGACCCCGGCTGGGCGGCGGCCGCGGGCTCGGGCAGCCGGGGGACCGGGCTCAGCGCGACGCTGCCCAGGCCGGAGTCCACCCAGACGACATCGTCGTAGCTGGTCACGTCGAACCGGTACCGCACCCCGCCGACCTCCAGCAGTGCATGGTCCGGCGCGGCCGCCACG
>JASHUI010000534.1:0-3232 GCA_030040095.1 Streptosporangiaceae bacterium
CCACCACAACCAACGCTTACCCGGCCGCCGGGGCGGTGCAGCCGCACGCCATCACCGGCCAGTCCGTCACCACGTCCTCGGGTACCACGACCGCTAGCTACGCCTACGACGCCGATGGAAACCTCACCGCCGTCACCGGCACCAGCCAGGACCAGGCCCTCACATGGAACGACGCCGGGCAGCTCACCCAGGACGCCGTCACTGCGGCCGGGGCCACCACGCCCAGCGATACCAATTACATCTACGACGCCGATGGCACCCTGCTGCTGACCGAGGACCCCGGCACCACCACGCTCTACCTTCCCGACGAGGAACTGTCCCTCAATACCAGTACCGGCACCGTCACGGGCACCCGCTACTACACGCTCGGGAACACGACAGTCGCCACGCTCACCGGCGCGTCCAGCGTCGCTTACGTCGTCGCCGACCTGCAAGGCACCGATACGCTCGCGATCAGCGCATCCAGCCTGGCCCTGACCCGCCGCTACTACGACCCCTACGGCAACACCCTCGGCACTCCCGTCACGGGCTTCCCCGCGGGCGAGAAAGGCTTTGCCGGCGGCAACACCGACACCGCCACCGGCCTTACCGACCTTGACGAGGGCGAATACCAGCCGCAGACCGGATCGTACATTTCCTCCGGCACTGTCGCTAATCCGTACGATCCGCAGAACCTCGACGGCTACGCCTACGCTTCCGACAATCCCGCCACTGGCGGATCATCTAACGCATCCGCGTCGGCGGCTTCCGGTACGAACGGCGCCGGGCCCGCGACAGCGGCGCCTGGTGGCTCCGATGCGCTATCTAGCCAGGCGAGCTCATTCGGAACCACTGCGAATGAGAACGCTCAAAGCGGCGCTACAAGCAGCCCGATCGCCGACAGCCAGCCAACGCCTTCAATTCAAGCGGCCTCGGTTCAGGTGCCCTCGGATCAGGTACCGGCAGCGACACCGGACGTAATTCAAGGACGGGCGGACCTGCCTCCTCCAGGCGGGGACCTGGATCTGGTCACATATCTCGGCTGGGCCGACAATAATCATGACCCCTACTTTGCGGAGTACTGGAGCGTACTCGGCGGAAGCGGTTACATCGACTTTGATCTTTCAGCTCAAGTCGCCCTAGATGCTGAAATTGTTCTCCAAAAAGCCATAAAGTATAGTTGGGGAATAGCTGCTCTAATAACGGGGTTGGGCACCGTGCTCGGTTTTATATCAGGACCAATCGTGAGTGCGATCGCCTGGGCACTGGGTACCGCCATCTCGACTCTGGGCCTGGAAAAGGTCGCCCAGGCGATTAACCGCTTCCTGTTCGGGACCAAAGACGGGCGTGGCAAGCATGCTAGGACATCTTTGGGGGTGTATATCCACATAGACGTCAATAGCTGCCAGTGGGAGGACTCGGGCAAGGAAGTCAAGTGCGGGCTTCCCACAGGCAGCGGCGACGACTGGCTCGGTCCAGTAAACTCGGCCTTTCCTCTGGGCCCGCAAACGCCAACACCGCCCGTTATTGTCGAGCCGATAGTCCTTTATGGCCCGTTGGAGCAACTTGCAGCCTAACCTCCGCCATGCAGCGCTGCGCACGGGCGGTACGCTTGGCCACCATCAGCGCCCGGATCGCCTCTATCTGGCCATAGCGCACCCTGGGCGCTCCCGATGCGCCCCCCGACACCCCGGCCTCTTGCCCAGGCCAGGCGGGATCGGGAACACCCAGGCCACCGACCCCACGCCCGCACCAGGCCAAAACCACGAAAGCAGGGCCGGAGCCATCAATCCCCATCCTCCCTGCCGAGTATGAGCTGCTGAGGGCCGTGAGGATGGCGCGGCGCGGCTGTCGTGGCGGCGGTCACGGCCGTGGTGGTGACAACGGACAAGCTCGATTCCGACGGCTACCCAGTCCGCAACCGGGCCTCCACGCCCGCGAGCACCTGCACTCCCTGACCCGCACCCTGGAGTTCATCCTCCTGGACCACAAGGACGAGTGGCTCGCCGCCCGCCTCGAAGACCTCGACTACGGCTACATCGACGGCATCGAGCACGCCGTCCGCCAGTACCCTCTCGAAGGCGTGAAGAAGGACGAAGCCGAAAGGGAACTCGGCTACTTCCTCAGCAACGCACCCCGCATGCGCTACCACTGGTTCCGCTCACGCGGCCTCTTCGTGGGCTCCGGTGTCGTCGAAGCTAGCTGCAAGACCGTCATCGCACAGCGACTCAAACAGTCCGGCATGCACTGGACCATCAACGGCGCCGACTCGATCATCGCCCTGCGCTGCAGGCAAGCCAGCAGCACCTGGGAAGTCATCTGCAACAACCCGGACACTCAGACACGCACAGCCTGACCAGCGGAACAGCCAAGCCACCGGTCAGTCACCACAAAATTGGCGTGCACCCCCGGCTGTGCGAGTCGGATCTCTTCTGTCAGTACCCTGCGGCAGGATGTAACGGTGGCAATCGGAGCGCCTCCACTGGAGGATGGCAAAGGCGAACCACAACCATTCACGCACCTAGGCGTCCCGAACGCCGACCTCTACCGGAGCTTGCTGCGCACCTTCGCTCGGGCGAAGGAGCGCTTCATCGTGCACCTGCGGCCGGAGGACGTGGCGGCTGACTTGCGGATCGGGGCCGACGAGCAGCTCATCCAGGCGCTGGAGCAGCTCGTGCTATGGGGGAACCTGCGCGCTGATGTTGACACCAGCCGCGTTACCACTGTGGAGGACTTCCACCGTAAGCGGTGCCTGTACCAGCTCACCGGCGCCGGTCAGGCGGCTGAGCAGGCCATTGCCTTCTATGAGGAAGCCATCGGCCGGCGCGGCCAGCTCCAGTCGGTGGCACTGGCCGACATCGCCGACCGGCTGCGATCGCTTCGGATCCTCGCCGCGGACCACGATCCCGACCCGGCCAAGGTGCATTTGCTGCTGCTGTCTGTTGCGGAGCGGTTCTCGTCGCTGGCCGACAACGCGCAGGCGTTCATGTCCGCGTTGCGGCGCGCGATCGACTTCTCGGACGGGGACGTCGACGGCTTCCTCGCCTACAAGGAGCGCCTCATCGACTACATCAACAGGTTCATCGCGGACCTGGCTAACTCCGGCGCCCAGATCGCGGTGCTGCTGACCGAGCTGGAAGCGACCGGTCAGGACCGTCTGCTCGAGATCGCCGCTCGGCGGGAAGCGGCCGACGCGGTTCCCGAGGGCGCGGACGCCGCCGAGTCCATGGCCAGGGCGGAGAAACAGGCGCTC
>JASHUI010000535.1:0-5437 GCA_030040095.1 Streptosporangiaceae bacterium
GTGCAGGACGGCCCGGGCCAGTCGCGCTTAACGCGGACACCGTGGGCGCGTTGCGGCGGGTACCGGCTGACTGCGGACCCAGAAGTCAGAGGTTCGTTCCTGCTGGTGATCCCACCGTCTGGCGCCGAGTGCTTCGAGGCGCTTCACTTTGGCTTCGACGTCATCGGTCTCTAGGTGGAGATGTATTCGTTCCTTCGAGGTCTTCTGATCCCCGGTCTTTTACAAGGGCGAAGAGGTCACCAAGTGATCAACGTGTCTACCTGCGGCGATGGTGGCGCGCTCGGAGGGACTCGAACCCCCAACCTTCTGATCCGTAGTCAGATGCTCTATCCGTTGAGCTACGAGCGCACTGGTGCCCCGCTAGTGTACGCGACCCGAACGCCCCTCGTTCATGCCCGGCGTTCAGAGCGACCAGGCTGCCGGGCCCGGTCGATCCGCAGCCGAATCACGCGCAGGCTGACCCAGGCGGTGGCGACGCCGATCACTACGCCGATGAGCGTGTCAAAGAACCGCAGGATGGGCTGCTCCCACCCGTCGCGAGGGCTGAAGTCGGCGACGATCATGACCACGGCCGTGGCGGTCTCGCCTACTCTGGCACCGGCATGTTCCGGCGTGCTGAGCGGGGGGATAGAGCCTCCACGGGCCGCTGACGAAGCTGCGGGAGGAAAGTTCGTATGGCCAGAACGCGACGTCTCACCGAGAACGCGCCGGTTGCGGTCCTCGGGACCGGCATCATGGGCTCGCCCATGGCTCGCAGGCTGCTCGCGGCGGGACTGCCCACCACTGTCTGGGACCGTTCGCCGTCGGCGACGAAGCCGCTGTCCGACGCCGGGGCACGAACGGCCGTCTCGCCGGACGACGCGGTGCGGGACGCGGGCGTGGTGATCACGATGCTGCCGACCGGTGACGTGGTGAACTCGGTGATTTTCGACGACGGCGTGGTCTCGGCCTTCGCCGAGGGCGCCGTGTGGGCCCAGATGGGGACGATCGGCGTGACCGCGACCGCCCAGATCGCGGAACGGCTCGGCCAGATCCGGCCCGACGTGCTGTTCGTGGACGCCCCCGTGTCGGGCAGCAAGGGCCCCGCCGAGACCGGCCAGCTGCTTATCCTGGCGTCCGGCCCGCCCGCGGCGGAGCCGATCACGCGCCCGGCCTTCGCCGCGATGGCCCGCAAGACCGTCTGGCTGGGCGAGGCCGGCCAGGGCAGCCGTATGAAACTGGTCGTCAATGCCTATATGTCGACCCTCATCGAGGGCGTCGCCGAGGCACTGGAACTGGCCAGCCGGCTGGGCGTCGATCCGGCCCGCCTTGCCGAGGCCATCGAGGGCGGACCGCTCGACGCGCCGATCGCCGACGCCAAGCTGCACAAGATGGAGCGCGGCGACTTCGCGCCCGAGTTCCCGCTCGAGTGGGCGCTCAAGGACGTGGACCTGGCGGTCGCCGCGACCGGCGGCGACCACCTGCCCGTGCTGGCCGCGCTGTCGCGGCAGTGGCACGCGGCCGTGGACGCCGGCCACGGCCGCGAGGACGTCAGCGCCGCCCGTCTGGCCCTCGGCCAGACGGGCGGGCCCGGCGGCGGGTGACCGCGCGACCCGTCGCCTGTCTCGCGGCCCTGTCCCCGACCGGGGCCATCCCCTCGGCCCGTACCACGTCGCCCGGCCGACACGTTGTCCGGCCGGCTGGCGGTAGGTTGGCGGCCGTGGTGGTGCGGTCGGCTGATGGCAGCGCGGGAGACGCGGACTACGCCGCGATAGGGCTCGACTACGCGCGCTACCGGCTGCCGGACCCCCGGATCGCGGCGCCGATCACCCGGGCCCTCGGCGCTGCGCGCACGGTACTGAACGTTGGCGCCGGGGCGGGCTCGTACGAGCCGGCCGACCGCCAGGTCACCGCCGTCGAGCCATCGGCGTCAATGCGGGCACAGCGGCCCGCCGACCTGGTGACCGCCATCGACGCCACCGCCGAGGACCTGCCGTTCGACGACGACTCCTTCGACGCGGCGATGACGACGTTCAGCGTGCACCAGTGGAGCGACCTGCGGGCGGGCCTGCGCGAGATCCGCCGGGTTACCCGCGGCCCGGTGGTGATCCTGACCAGCGACCCGGGGCGGCTGCAGCGGTTCTGGCTCGCCGAGTACGCGCCTGAGGTGATCGACACGGAGGCCCGACGGTACCCATCGGTATCCGAGCTTGCCGACGGGCTCGGCGGGCCGGTCATCGCCAGCGTGGTGCCGGTGCCGCTGGACTGCACCGATGGCTTCAACGAGGCCTATTACGGCCGGCCCGGGGCGCTCCTCGACCCGGGCGCTCGCAGGTCGTGCTCGGCATGGAGCTTTGTCGGTGCCGACGCTCACGACCGCTTCACCCGCCACCTGAGCCGCGACCTGGCCGACGGGACCTGGGATAACCGGCACGGCCACCTGCGCACCCTGCCCTATTACGACGGCTCGCTCATCCTGGTCACCTCAGAGCCCTGACCATCGGGGCGTGGCGAATGCGAAGGTCCCGCGATGCATGTGATGCACGAATTCGCGGGTACACCCAGCAGATGCAGCTCATGCGCTCAGGGCCAAGCTGAGGAGGTGGGCCATGCGCTGGTGGCGGATCGGCAACGCGGTGCTCATAATCCTGGTGCTGCCCTTGGTGATCTACCTGCTGAACCGCGTGCTGACGGCACTGGAGCGCATTCGGCACGCGAGCGACCAAATTGTCGCTTCCGGCACGGAACTCGTTGGCGACCTCAATGGCGTGCCGGAGGCGCTGGCGACCACCGACCAGACCATCAAGGACGTCTCGGCAGGAGCGGCCCGGTACGGGGACTCGGTCTCCAAGCTTCTGAGCTGAGCCAAGAAGGAGGTGCTGTCCATGCAAGCAGCCGCCCGGACGACGCTCACGGCGTCGGGTCTCGTCGTCGGCATCGCGGCGGTCGGATTGACCCGCGTGATCTTCCACCTGCGGGCCATCCAGGCGAACCTGGTCGCCACGACGGACGCGGCGCAGGCCATCGCCGACCTGACCAGCACCGTGCCGGATCGACTGACGTCGGTCAACGCAAGTCTCAAGCCGGTTCGCGACTTCTGTGACACCGTCTGACCAGTTCCGAGGGGGTGAACTCGATGCGGCGACACGCCTGGGCCGAGCATTCGAAAGCCCGCAGCCGCAGGTCCGGCTGGATAGCCGGATACACGATCGGCACCGGCGTCGTGGCAGTCGTCGTCGCGCTCGTGTCGGCGATCCTGGCCTATGCGCGGTCGATCGGCGACGAGGCGCCGAAGATCAACGCAGCCCTGCAAGATGCCGAGCGCAACACCGCCCCGCTCGGCGCGCTGCGTACCACCATCGACGACGCGAATGCGATCGTCGGCGGCCTGCAGCGCGGCCGCGCCCGGCTGGGAGGCTAGCCATGTCCGATGACGAACGCAGAGCCTGGATGCGGGCGATAGCGGCGGGCTTCCTCGTCGATGGTGCCGTGGCGGGTCTGCTGAGCCTGCTCATCTACCGAGTGAAGCGCATCGATCAGCGTGTGGTGGAAGTGCGGAATACATTGCGCGCCGCGGAGGCGACTACCGCCAACGCAGCGCTGATCCCGCAGGTTGCCGACGGCGTCGATGCGGTGCTGGCCGAGGGCCTGGAGCATCATCTGTTCCTCGGCCGGACCCTCGAAAAGGTGAAGTGATGAAGCGCCTGGTGGTTCTGACGGTCCTCGCCGTCGCTGTGCTCACGGGCGGGCTCGCGCTCTACCTTTTCTGGGTGGGGACATTGCTGGACCGGATAGCGGCAAACCTGGAGGATTCGGCGGACCTGGTCCGGGATATTGACGGCAATGCGAAGGTCATCCGCCCTGGCGTCGCGCACATCAACGAGGTCGGCGGGGTCGTGGCCGGCGCGCTCCCGCTGCTGTACGGGATGGCAGAGCAGATCGTCCGGAGCATCGCCGGGAAGCCGACGACTCCTGCCGCGACCGATGCGGGTAGCACCGGCAGCGCTCCCGGCACTCGCCGTTCCCGGCAGCAAGACGGGGTCGGCTTCATCCCGCCCAGCTAGCCGCCGGGGGCCGCGGCGCCCCGTGCTGCCGCTGATGAGTCAGGCATTCCGGGCCAGCTCCACGTTGCGCAGCTCTACCCGGCCGGGCCCGGTGAGCGTGATGCCGAAGCGGATGAACTCGGCTTCGTCGGGCACCTCCGCGGTGATCTCGTGCTTGGTCCAGCTGCGGCTGTCGGTGATCGTGAGGAGATGGCCCCCGCCGGCCTCGTGATCGACGCCGCCGTCGCGGCCCGGCCGCAGCGGGCCGGGGACGACCACCAGAATCAGCCCGGCCCGGTCCGCGACGTCCTCGGTGCGGAACTCGCCACGGAACACCACGGGGGCACCGCGGTAGTCGTCGGCGAAGACCGCCTGGCGGAGGAACGCGGATCCGTGCGGCTGCGGCACGGCCGAGGCGAGGACCGCACAGCCGTCCTGTGCGGAGCAGGAGTAATCCTGCCAGCCGGCGAACCGGTCCGCGTCGCGCAGCCGGTCCAGGGTCGCGAACGCCTGCAGGAACGACTCCTGGACGACGTCGTCCACCTCGTCCGGGCGGCACAGCCTCGATGCCCGGGCGCGTGCCATCGGCTGGTGCCGCTCGACCAGCAGCCGGAACGCCACCGGGTCGCCGGCCCGGGCCAGCCGGACCAGATCGCCGTCACCGAGCGCACGCTCGCCGGTGGCCGGCAGGTGATCGTCAGTTGTCCCGGCCACGGGTCACCCGCCGCAGGTCAGCTCGGCGCCGCGTAGCTCGACCCGGCCACGCCCGCTGAGGAAGAAGCCGAACGCCAGGATGCCGGCGTCGCCAGGAACCTGCGCCCTCACCTCGTGCCTGGTCCAGTCACGGCTGCCCGAGACCGTGGCGGTCGTGCGGCTCGGCGAGGTCGCGGGGCCCTCTCTCGGCCCCAGCGGCGGCCCGGTCATCAGGTGCAGCCCGGCCTGGCCAGCGACGTCGTCGGTGCGCACCTCGGCGCCGAAGACGACGGCGCGGTCCCGGTAGTCATCGGCGGCGATCGTCTGTCGCAGGGTGGCGAACCCGTAAGGTTCGGGCACGGCCGACCGGATGGTCACGGACCGGTCCCCGACGGTGCAGGCATAGTCGTGCCCATGCGATTCGCCGACGTCTCGGCGGAAGCTGCCGCCGAACTCCCACCAGTCCAGGCCGTCGGCGAACGTCAGGTTGCACGGCTCGAAACGCCACCGCCTGCCGCCGCGGGGCCCGCCCGGCACCGGGAGGCCCTCGAGGAACGGTCCGAGCAGATCACCGTCCACCGGTGCGGCCAGCCTGTCCAGCACCCCACCGGCCACCCTGACCGGCGCGCCTGCCGCGGCCGCGAGCGCCAGGCAGAATCCAAGGCGCGCCGTCATGTGCCGGGTCCCCCGCGCAGTGCCGAGCGCGATCCGCGCCGGAGGCG